>JBAXFZ010000276.1:0-6177 GCA_037139685.1 Bacteroidota bacterium | reverse complement strand
TGCATGGCACGGTCAAAAAGAAAGTACCTGCAGGTTACCCGGTTGCGGACGGCCAGTGTTGCGATGGAACCGGAAACCAGGTGAGCCAGGGCCAGTTTTTCCAGGTCTGTATCCGAAAGGATGTCAACATTCCGTACAACAGCACAATCGCAGCCTGCAAAAAACCAGGAAGCCTTTTTCATCCCCCCCCCGGTTTCAAGCAATTCACCGGTTTCATCGGAGAGTACAACCTGCATCCCGAAATTTTCATGCAGGTGAAGGAAGTCGGCAATCTGCGAGGCAAAATGGTGAACATTGATGATGACGTCATTGATCCCCGCGCTTTTCAGATGGTCAAGCGCTGTTTCAAGCAGTGTTTTTCCATCTACCTCGAAGAGCGCCTTGGGATGTGAACCGGTAAAGGGCATTAACCTGGTACCCAGTCCGGCGGCAAGGACCATTCCTTTCATATAGGTTGATTTATTTGGTTTCAGCTTCATTCCTGTTCAATATGACTTACGGTATATGCCAGGCCATATTGTTCCTTCAGAAACCGCGCAAGTTGTTCGGCACAGTAAACCGACCTGTGCCGCCCACCGGTACAGCCGAATGACACCATCAGGTTCTCAAAGCCGCGTTCGGTATATTCACGGACACTCTGCGACACCAGGGCAAATACATGATTGAGGAAGATGTCGACCGCCGGCTCCCTTTTCAAAAAATCAATTACCGGCTGATCCTTTCCCGTCATTTCGCCGAATTGCCTGAACCTGCCCGGGTTGGGAAGGGCCCGGCAATCAAATACAAAGCCGCCGCCATTCCCGGTTTCATCCTGCGGTATGGACTTTTTATAGGAGAAACTGCGGATAGAGACTTTCAACACTGATCGTTCAGATCGCCTGAAATAAAATTCAGGTTTATCGATCATTGTATCAATTACCTCCATTAATGCATGAAGTCCAAACCCGATCTTTTGATTTTCCCGGAGATAACCCAGGTTACGAAGTGCAAAAGGAATACTCAGCAGGAAGTGTGATTTATTTTCATAATATCCCCTGAACCCGTATGCGCCAAGTGCCTGCAGGATACGGATCAGGGCGAAACCGTAATAGTTTTTCAGGAATTTTTCACGGTTAACAGGATAGAGTTCGCTAAGCTTGTCGAGATAATAGTGAAGCAGCTCTTTTCTGACCGGCATGGGAATATCAGCCTTGGCATCAGTAAGTATAGAGGCCACATCATACTGCAACGCCCCTTTCCTTCCGCCCTGGTAATCGATAAACCATGGCTTGCCGTCCAAGATCATGATGTTGCGGGACTGGAAATCACGATAGAGGAAAAACCCGGGCTCATCCCCGGTGAGCATATCGCACAAACCCGCGAAATCGTCCTCAAGTGCCTGCTCGTCAAATGGTATCCTGGCAAGTTTAAGGAAATAGTATTTGAAATAGTTCAGGTCCCACATCATCGACTGCCTGTCGAAGGCAGCACGCGGGTAACAAAGCGTATAATCGAGATTTTCACCTCCCTTTAACTGGAAAACCGGGAGCCAGTCAAGGCTCTTTTTGTATAAAGCCACGATCTCTGCCGGGAATGGATCTTCCGGTGTCCGTTTTTCCGTAAGCAGCTGGTACAATGTTTTGTCGCCCAGGTCGGTAAGCAGGTATATATAACGTGACTGATCAACTGCAAGAACCCTGGGAACAGGCAAGCCGTCAGTAACAAACCGGTTGGTGAAGGAAATGAAGGCTTCATTCTCCCTGAGGTTTTCGTTGTGAACTCCAACAACCGTTCCTCCCACTCCCAGAATACGGTAATAGGTTCTGTAGGAGCCTGACCCGGCAAGCCTGGTGATGACATCAGCCGGCATGCCGCACCAGCTAGTGTATAATTCTGAAAGATTCTGTTCAATAACGGTCATAGGACGATGGTGGTTAAAATGTCAAAATGCAAAATACAAAATGCAAAATGTAAAATGTAAAAATCAAAAGGACTATGCCTCAGCCACGCTGAGCTCCTGGTCGAGGTAAACCAGGATGCGCGCAATATTCACATAGCCCATTTCTGCAATATAGCCGGCATATTTCAACATTTGCTCCTTATGTTCCTCCATCGGTTTACCGCTCTTGTAGTCCAGGATTGTCACCAGGTCACCATCAAAGACAACCCGGTCGGGACGGTAAAACGAACCCCCGGGAAGCAGTATTTCCGCTTCGGTCTTAACCACGACATCTTCACTGAAATACCTCGCCAACCGCGGATCGAGAACGACCGATACCAGGATTTTCTCCAGGGTCTCCCTGTCGGCATTATCAATTAGGCCGGTCAAGGCGGCTTTACCGACTGCAGCCGCTACATCCTTTTCAGTCCTGATCCACGACAACATTGTGTGAAGCCGGTTTCCCCATTGTGGTTTTGTCACAGGCTGATCAATATCCCATATTTGGGGAGCCCTTAGTTTTATGTTAATTTTTCCACGCCAGTTACTGTTTATTAAATTATTAAGCACAACTACATCAATTTTTTCTTTAGATCCTTTCCGTTGATGGTCAACCCGGGTTCCAAATTCGTAGGTAACCTTGCCTTCATTCCAGGTACCTTCGCTTTTAAGGAAAAAATCAAAAAATGCCGGCCAGGAATCGGGTGCTTCTTTTACCACCGATGGTGATTTTGAGAGGATATAGAGACGCTCTTCGGGTCGTGTCATGGCTACATACAGCAGGTTCAGGAGGTCAAGCATCGATTTCTCCTGTTCATCCGTGTATATATCCTTGTATTCGGTTGATTCCATCTCCTTATCGCTGCGCAGGATGGCTGTTTCAAGTCCCGGCGCAACTGTGGGGTCAAGATCAACCCACAGGTAGGTTTTGGTATTTTTCCTTATGTCGAGGGCATGTGGAAGGATCACAAGCGGGAATTGCAACCCCTTGGCCTTATGAATTGTCATAACCCTTACCGCATCAATTCCTTCTGGTACGATGATTGAAATTTTATCCCTGTTTTTCTCCCACCACGAGAGAAATTCGGCAACATCAGTTGACATTTTTACTGAAAATTTCAGAACGGCATCCAGGAAAAAGCGAAGATAGGGGTCAGTTTCGTTATTTAGATCAAAGCTGCTGATCAGGGCTTCACACAGGTCATAAACAGGAAGGAGCATTAAATTGCCGTCCATCGGCCTGCCCGGGGTCTTCAAGAACACTTCATCTTTCAGAAACTGCCCGATCTCGGCAATCACAACATCGTTGCGCGGTTCAAAGAGGAATCTAAGGTAGGCTATGACAAATCTTACTCTAGGGGAATTGGATACAAGCAGCGATTCGGCAGAGAGCACGTCGATGTCATGTTCGAGCAGGAACCTTGCGATCCTGCTGGCATTGCGATTACTCCGGCACAGGATGGCCATGTCGTTCAGGCTGAAGTTCTCCCGTGCCGCTTCGAGGATAATTTCCAGTATCCTGTTCAGGGTCAGGTCGTCATAGTTCATGTCCCCCTCCCCGCTGTCCGGGTATTCAAGACTTATGAACCCTCCGCTTTTCTCCGGGTCAAAAACCTGTACGACTCCTTCGAAGATATTTTCTTTTCCGCCAGCCAGGACGCGGCCTGCGACCAGGGTGAAAAACCGGTTGTTAAAATCGACTATTTCAGCCTTTGAACGATAGTTGGTATGCAGGTTGACCCGTTTGAAATGACTTGTCAGCACCTGTTCCCGTTGCCGCAGCACCTCGTTCAGGTCGCTTCCCGGAATTGCAGGAAGGGCATTAAACTGTTCAACGTCTCCGCTCCTCCAGCGGTAGATTGCCTGTTTCCCGTCCCCGACGACAAGGTTGAAAAATCCGCCGGCCAGCGCGTTTTCAACCAGCGGAATATAATTCATCCACTGCAGGGCCGAGGTATCCTGGAATTCATCAATAAAAAGGTGGTGATACTTCTCTCCCAGCCTTTCATAGATATAGGGAACCGGCTCATTCATCACTATTCCTGCGATCCTTGCATTGAATTCTGATATATGAACAAGGTTATTCTGCGCCTTAAAGGTGTTCATCACCTTTTCAATTTCATTGAGCACGGCAAGCGGATAGATGGTTTTAGCCAGCAGTTTTCGCAGAAGGTACAGGGGTTTATGCAACTCCGATTCCCTCCCGATCTGATCATAAATTTCAACGAGCCCGGGCTTAACGGTTTCAATGTCGCCGCGCTCCGTTGGAGTGGCCTTACCTGAGAGCCATTTGTCGTCGGTAAAGGTGGTAATAACATAGGAGTTAGGCTCCATCTTATCCATCCTGCCGGATGCAAGGTTCAGGAAATATTTCGCGACACCCTTCTCTCCCTGGTAAAATGCCCTAACAGGGATATCTTTTGCCTTGATAAGGCCGGCACCCTGCCTGCCCAGATCACGTATAACCTTTTCAAACTGCCGGATGGCGGTATATAGCTCCTCCGAGATTTTCCTGAAATTATCAAGGCTAACCCCCTTTATCCTTACGATCTGCCTTTGTCCCTCTTCATCCATCAGAATAGAGGCAAACCCGGAGAGTATCATATCGATATTCCATCCCCGGTCTTCCTCCATGCGGGTTGCAAGAAAATCAACAAGCAGCGTCGTCAGCTCCTTGTCGTCACCAACCCTGTCGAGCAACAGATCGACTGCCGTCGAGAGCAGTTCGGCCCCGTCAAGTTCAACATTGAAATTAACCGGCAACCCGAAGTCATGAGCAAAGGTGCGTATGAGCTTATGTGAAAAGCTGTCGATGGTTCCAATAGCGAAATCCGCATAATTATGGAGAATCATTTCAAGTGCCCTGGCAGCCGAAAGTTCAATTTCGACAGCCGTCAGCCCGGTCTCGTTGATGAGCTGGGACAGAAGTGGATTCATCACCATACCGCCGGCCGGAGAGTCACCCTTTGACATCTCCTGAAGTGCCATCAAAATACGGTCCTTCATCTCGTTTGCCGCCTTGTTTGTAAAGGTAATCGCAAGAATATGACTGAATTCTCCGGGATCAACCAGAATCATCTTCAGGTACTCCTTAACGAGCGTGAAGGTCTTTCCTGAACCTGCTGAAGAGCGATAGACGGAGAAGGACATGGCGGTTAATTATGGAATGATGAATGTAGGCAATGCAGGCAATGCTGGCAATGCTGGCAATGAAGGCAAGGCAGTAGGATGAAAGGGAGTTTGTGAGTTTAGCATTTAGTCATCAACTTAAAGTTAGTGGAGGAGCTGGATTTTTGAGAAATAGGTATGGCCTGCTGCCAATATCCTTACAAAATAGAGCCCGTCGGGTAATCCTGTAAGGTTTGCTTCAATTTCGCCGTTCAGCGGGTAACCCACCGATTCGCTGATCAATTTTCCCTGGGGTGTTAATACCTGTATCGATACTTTGGTGGATATTTCCGGCACGCTGATGCGGACAGGACCCCGTGTCGGGTTCGGGTAACTTCTTGGCACTAACAGGTCATGTTCATGAACACCGGGGGGATATCTGATTGAAACGATTTGCTGGTCGGAGGCAAAATTCTGGAGTGCATCCACAACTACCACTGAATAGGTCTGGATGCTCTGAACGGTAATTGTCAGTGATTTCCCTGTATCCAGTGTATTCCATACGACCTGGTATGGAGGAGTTCCCCCGGAAACAGCTGCGTGCAGCGTGATAGTCGATCCCAGGAAGACAGCTGTATCGGGCCCGAGTGATACCGATAGCGGAAGTGCCGACATCCTGTAAAAATCCCGGTAGTATGTGGTGACCAGGGTCCCCTCTTCGTTGACCTGGAGCAGCGGGATTCCCTGTCCCTTGCCAAGCCACTTGTATTCGGTGATATTCCTGTTGATCGGGAATCCGGTTGAAAGAGAATCAATATAGACGCTGTCGTGTTCGATAAGGGTAGATTTAACACGCAAGGTCTGGAATGTCCCAAACGGGGTAGTCAGGTTGCCCCAGCCGTCAACGACGTTTGTCCGGTTCCGCTGCATGCTGAAATAGGCAAGGTTTGGCACCGACAGAGAAAAAGAGGCAACCGATGACCATGTCAAAGCCGGCTGCATGGGGAACTTGTAATAAATATCGGGATTGTCGTATTTGGCCGGCAGGGGAAGTCCCTGAACGGTATAGGCTGAGCCAAGATCGCTGAAGGAGGCTGCGCTGTTCTTAAAGAATGTAAAGCCTTGTGTAACAGTCAGGCCTGGCAACGGGG
>JBAXFZ010000275.1:0-6177 GCA_037139685.1 Bacteroidota bacterium | reverse complement strand
CCGAATTCCGCATTGCCGCTGCCGAAAAGCTGAAAAACCTGAACGACAGGGGTAATTTCTTCTCGTTGAATACCTGGAACTGCATGGTACGCGGGGAGGGAAAACTAAATCTCAGCCTCAAATCGGGCAATTTTAAACTTGAGAATTTCGGGGTGCTCGATTATTTCATCATCCCCGATTCGACCCGGATCCACTGCGCCACTACCTTTGATTTCCCATTCTCGGAACAGGGGATGCAGAAGTTCAGTACCAAGCTCGAATCGATCAACCTGCCGGGCGTCAAGCTGATGAAAACTCCCTATGCCACTGCCTTCGAAAACCTGGTCGCCAAACAGGAGGGCGAGCGGCTGACCAACGAACAGGAGCTGCTGGGAAAATATAAGAAGTTCCCCGAGGCGCTTGAACGGTCCATCTTCCTTGCCGATGTGTCGATGAAATGGGACTCGCTTACCCACTCCTATGTCTCCTATGGCTCCATCGGGATCGCCAGCGTGGGCAAGGCCCAGGTGAACAGGTATGTCAAGGGGGTTATTGAATATACGAAAAAACCCAACGGCGACGAATTCACCCTCTATTTTGAGCTGACAAAGGATGACTGGTTCTATTTCAATTACCGCAACAACCTGCTGCTGGCCCTTTCCTCCGACCTCAGCTTCAATGATATCGTGCGTGAGGCTGCCCAGTCGGGAGCGGAGCAGAAAAGGGTAAGAAACCTGGCTAAGGGATTCAGCTACTCACTTGCCACCGAACGGAAGAAACGTGAATTCCTGCGAAAATTTCAAACAGAGGAGACGCAATAGTTATCGGGATTTTAATTTACTTTGCACTCTGAATTCATGTTAATAAATCCTTAGAATGATCGTCCTCTACATTATTCTGGAGATCCTGGCCGCCTATCTGCTGGGATCAATTCCAACGGCTGTCTGGGTAGGAAAAATGTTGTTTGGCATCGATATCCGTCAGCATGGCAGCGGCAATGCCGGAGCCACCAATGTGATAAGGGTACTCGGATACAAGGCCGGGATCCCGGTGCTGCTGGTCGACGTGTTCAAGGGATGGCTTGCGGTTCAGCTGGCTATCTGGATGCCTGTCCCTGGACTTACCCCTGAGATGCAGGTGTATGTTTGCATTGGCATGGCGCTGGCAGCAGTCATGGGGCACGTATTCCCGGTTTACGTGGGATTCAAGGGAGGAAAGGGGGTAGGTACCATTGCGGGTGCTGCTATTGCACTATTCCCCATTGCTATCCTGGTCGTACTGGTGGTCTTTATTGTGGTTCTTGCCACAACGCATTATGTTTCAATGTCTTCAATCATTGCTTCCCTGGTTTTCCCGGTTGTGGTGTGGTTTGTGCTCGGCGACGGTGAGCGCCATCCCGGATTGGTAGGGCTTTCATTGCTGGTTGCAGTTTTTATCCCGGTGACGCACCGTAAAAACATCGGGCGGCTGCTGAAGGGGGAGGAACGGAAATTTGACTTTCGAAGGAAAAAAGCAAGCCCCGATAAATTAAACTGAATATAAATAATACTAAAAGAGCGATTTTTATCGTATATTTGACACAATTTTAACGAAACAAAACTGCCATGAAATTCATTATCTCCAGTACACTTTTGCTTAAAAACCTGCAATCCATCCTGGGTGTGATAAACACGAACAATACCCTGCCTATCCTGGATGATTTTCATTTTGAACTGACCGAAGATTCATTAACCATAACCGCATCCGACCTTGAAACCACGATGCGGGCAACCATTACCCCCGACAGGTCCGAAGAATCGGGAAGCATTGCCATCCCGGCGAAAATCCTGGTTGACACACTGAAAACTTTCCCCGATATCCCCATTGCATTTTCAATCAACCCGGTTAACCTGATGATTGAAATTTCAGCCGGAGAAGGAAAGTATAAATTATCAGGTCATAAGAGTGATGAATACCCGCGTACACCCCTCCTTGACGACACCACCGCATTAACGCTTGATTCAAGGCTCCTGGCCCAGGCAATCAATAAAACCCTGTTTGCAACAGGCAATGACGAACTGAGGCTTGTCCTTTCAGGTGTATTCTGTGAACTTTCTCCCGACGATGTTACCTTTGTGGCCACCGATGCCCACAAACTGGTGAGATATAAACGAACCGACCTCAGGTCGGCCGAATCGGCTTCCTTCATCCTTCCAAAGAAACCGATGAACCTGCTTAAAAATATCCTGTCAAGCCAGGATTTACCACTTACAATTGAGTACAACAAAACAAATGCATTCTTTTCCTTTTCAAACATTCATCTTATTTGCCGGTTGATTGACGGGAAATACCCCAACTATGACGCCGTCATCCCAAAGGAAAATCCCAATAAACTAACCATCGACCGTCATTCACTGCTGACCACCATCCGTCGTGTCTCCATTTTTGCAAACCAGTCGACCCACCAGATCCGCTTTAAAGTTTCGGGACAGGAGCTGGTACTTAGCGCCGAGGATATCGATTTTTCAAATGAAGCTAGGGAGCGGCTTACCTGTTCGTACGATGGTGAAGATATGGAGATTGGCTTCAACTCGAAATTCCTGCTGGAGATGTTAAACAATATTGAAACAGATGAAGTCAGGCTGGAAATGTCGGCCCCGAACCGGGCTGGGATACTTACGCCTGTCAACAGTGACAATAAGGAAGAAGATATTCTCATGCTGGTTATGCCGGTCATGCTCAATAAATAGCCTTTTTGTTTTTTTTCTGAGTATCCATTAAAAATACCGACCATGAAAACACGAATGTTAATCCTCGTTTTTGCGATTGCGGTGGTCCCTGTTCTGTTTTTGTTATCCTGTTCAAAAGCAAAGGATGCCGTAGCGTTTGACTACACCTATAAGATTCCCCGCACTACCTTCATCTATACTCCCGGGATTTTCAAAAGCGGGGAACAACTGATCTATTCAGGTACCATCAGGGCTAACCTCGACAGTATCCTGAATGCAAACGGATTCTCGAGCGGAGTCGTCGGAACAACCACCTTTTCAAAATGTTCCATCACCCTCGAACAACCCGATACGCTTACCTTCTCATGGTTAGGGTCGGCTCGCGGCGTGATCTCGGCGACCGCCGATTTTAACCCGGAACAGGAGGTCGGGACTGTTACAAATACAGATCCCCTTGCAAAAACTGTAGTCCTGACGACCAACAACGGCAATATAAGGCCCTATCTTGGAAGCAGGAACTTTTACTTCAGGCTCTACGGCGTGCTTAACAAGCCTCTGCCGGTTGCCTGGGCCCAGATGTACCTCGAGGGTCAGCTGGTCATGCACCTTCAGCCATTGAATTAAAACGGGTTTGTTTAAATGAAAAGAGCGGGGCCGCAGGCTCCGCTCTTTTTTTTACCATCCGGCTTTAAGTATTAATCCCGCCGGACATTGATTGCTTTCTTACCGCGGTTGTCCTCTGTCAGATCAAATGATACCTGATCGTTTTCACGAATTTTGTCCACAAGTCCGCTTACGTGAACAAAAACATCCTGTTGGCTTTCATCATCCAAGATGAAGCCAAAACCTTTTCTTTCATTGAAAAACTTTACTTTGCCTGTTGACATAATACGTTAAGATTAGGATGAATAACCATTGCGAATATACAATTAAAATGGAATATTCAAAAATTTGACACTTTTTTTTAGGGGTGGCGTTTGGTAAAATCAATTTTTATTCTATAATTTTACAAAAAAACCACCACTATGAAAGAACTTTCCTTAACCCTGGAGAACCTTGATCAGGCTTTTCCATCGGATTTTACGCCGGAGCAGATTGCCAAGGCAAAAACATTGTTCCTGAAAGCGCTCTCGCAGGATGCGCACCATTTTTACCAGGGCAAGATACAGACTGTTCCCAAGGCGCCGGTTGTAGGTTTTAACTGGTTCAATGTATGGTATACCCCGGGTGTCTCCAAAGTCTCCACGGATATCCGCGACAACAACGACACCTCCTTCGACCTGACCAACCGCGGCAACCTGGTTGCTGTTGTCAGTGATTCGACACGGGTGCTTGGCGACGGCGATTGCACCCCCCCCGGTGGTCTTGGCGTAATGGAGGGAAAGGCTTTCCTGATGAAGTACCTTGGTGGCGTCGATGCAGTGGCATTGTGTATCGACAGCAAGGGGAAGGACGGGAAGAATGATCCTGAAAAAATCATTGATTTTGTGAAGATGTGCCAGTCGAGTTTCGGGGCTGTCAACCTGGAAGATATCTCCCAGCCCAATTGCTACAGGGTGCTCGACGTTTTGCGGGAGGATTGCGATATCCCGGTCTGGCACGATGATGCCCAGGGTACAGCCTGTGTTACTTTGGCCGGGGTGATCAACGCCCTGAAACTGGCCGGGAAGAAATTGCAGGATGTCAGGATTGTACTGAACGGTGCCGGTGCCAGCAACACCACCATTGCCCGCCTGCTGATCACCGACGGCGCTGATCCGGCAAAAATGATCCTTTTCGACACCAAGGGTTCACTGCATATCGGCCGCGAGGACATCAAGGCCGATTCGCGGTTTTACCGCAAATGGGAACTGTGTGAAAAGACCAACCTGGGCAAAATCCTTACGATGGATGAGGCAATGACCAATGCCGATGTGCTTATATCGCTTTCAACCCCGGGCCCCGATGTGATCAAGCGTCCCTGGGTTCGCAGTATGGCCGCAAAGTCGGTTGTCTTTTGCTGTGCCAACCCGGTACCCGAAATTTATCCCTATGCCGCCAAGGAGGAGGGAGCCTTTATCGTTGCCACAGGCCGAGGCGACTTTCCCAACCAGGTGAACAACTCCATCGGCTTCCCCGGGATACTCAAGGGAGCCCTGATGGTGCGCGCCCGCAAGATCACCGATAACATGGCTATCGCGGCCGCTCATTCCCTGGCCAATTACGCTGAGAAACGGGGCATCCATCCCGATAACATAGTACCCAACATGGAGGAGGCTTCCGTATTTCCGCATGAGGCTGCCGATGTGGCCATGCAGGCCATCAAGGACGGCGTTGCCCGGATCAACCTAACCTGGGATCAGGCTTTTGAAAAAGCCAAAGAAGATATCGAACACGCCCGCGGCATGACACGGTCGCTGATGGACAACGGCTTTATCAAGCAACCACCTGCCGATATGGTTAAGAAGGCGCTCGATTTTGCCATCGCACAGGTCAGGTAACCACCCTGGCGAAGTCCATTAAAAAAAAGAGGGGCGTGTTTACCATCGCCCCTCTTTTTTTATTTCGTCAGTTTCACCAGTCGCACCCCGTGCGGCTGGGCCTTCATCTCGAAATGACCGCATACTTTGCCAAGGTCAGCCTGGGTCCACAGGTCGCGCAAAACGGGTTTCCCGTTAACATTCAGCTCTTTCATGTCGACAGGGATATTCAACGGTTTTTCGGTTTTGTTGAAGAGCCCTACGGCTTTGCTGCCGTCATCAAGGTCGCGTGCCCAGATTTCATACTCAGCCGTTTTTTTCACCTGTATGGCCTGTTTCCCCAGAGGATCCTGGTTTACAGCCAGTACCTCGTCATTGGTTAGCAGGTTGAGGGTAAATGCGTCAAGCTGGTTCAGGTCGCAGCCGATCAGCAGCGGGGCGGCCAGCAGGCTCCAAAGGGAGATGTGGGTATATTGCTCGTTTGTGGTAAGCCTGGTATAGTGCAGCGCGGGTCCCCAGCCCACCCAGCCAACAACAAGCATGTCGGGATCGTTCCAGCGGCCGGGGGCCGACCAAGGCGAGCATTTGCCCTGGCTGAAGCCAATGGCCGACAGGCTTTCCCAGGTATCCTCGATATCACCGGTGGTGCGCCAGCAGTTGCCGCCCAGTTGCTGCCCCCATTCCCATACATTACCCATGCCGTACTGGCAGAAGCTGAAAACGATGTCGCGTTTGACCTTGTCCAGCGATGCGCGGAAAATTTTGTACGGCTCCTGAAAAATCTCCAGCTCGATCCGTTTTTTGTCTTCGGGTTTTATTTTGCGGATGATGGCGTCCAGTTCCGTATTGACCTGTTTGAGCCGCCCCGCCTGCTCATCTGTGCGCTTGTGATTGGAATCAAGTTGCACTTTTTCATCCGTCAAAGCCCTGATCTGCACTGCATCTGAAGGCAGCAGTGCCGCATATTTTTCTCCAAAGATTTTTCGAGCAATCTCACCATAGGAGCACCAGTCATATTTCACATAATCCAC
>JBAXFZ010000274.1:0-6202 GCA_037139685.1 Bacteroidota bacterium | reverse complement strand
CCCAGTGGCAAATCCGGGCAAAAATCGAAGCCCTTATAGGGACGGCCAATACAACGGCCTTCTATGATGCCTGGCACGCAAACCATTGTACAAAAAGGGATATTGATTCCCTCGCCTCCTGGGGGTTCAACTCGGTGAGACTGCCCATGCACTACAACCTGTTTACCCTGCCGGTTGAACAGGAGCCTGTTGCCGGCAGCAATACATGGCTCGACAAGGGCTTTACCATGACCGACAGCCTGATCGGCTGGTGTGCCGCCAGGCACATGTATGTGATCCTCGACCTTCATGCGGCCCCGGGAGGACAGGGAAGGGATCTGGCCATCTGCGACGGCGATACCGCTAAACCCTCACTCTGGGAAAGTGAGGCCAACAGGCTGAAGACAATCGCCCTGTGGCGGAAACTGGCAGAACGCTATGCCCACGAGCCCTGGGTCGGGGGATATGATTTGCTTAATGAACCCAACTGGAATTTTGCCACCGGCGGAAATCAGAATGGCTGCTCGGAAACCTCAAACGCTCCGCTGCGACAGTTGTATATCAGAATCACCAATGCCATCCGTGAGGTTGACACCACCCATATCCTGATCATCGAAGGAAATTGCTGGGGCAACAACTACAGCGGCATCCTGCCGGCATGGGATAAGAATACGGTAGTGAGTTTCCATAAGTACTGGTCGTATAACGATCTGAACTCCATTCAGGGTATGCTGAATATCCGGAATCAATATAATATCCCGCTCTGGATGGGAGAATCGGGGGAAAATTCAAATGTATGGTTCACCGATGCGATCCGGCTGGTTGAAAATAATGGAATCGGGTGGGCCTGGTGGCCGCTGAAAAAGATAAACTCGGTCGTTGGTCCGCTTACAATCACGAAAACCCAGGGATACCAGACTTTGCTTGATTACTGGAATAACGGAGGAACAGCTCCGGCGGCCGGCTTTGCCTACTACACCCTGATGCAGATGGCCACCAATGCAAAGAATGAGTATTGCACCTATCACAGGGATGTAGTAGATGCGATGTTCAGGCAGGTATCCGATTCGACCACCCGGCCATTCGCTGCCAATGAATTACCGGGGGTGATCCATGCCTCGGGATATGACCTGGGCAGGAACGGAAAAGCTTATTATGACAGCGACATCGCAAACTACCAGGTAAGTTCGGGCACCTATACCGCCTGGAACAGTGGCTGGGCATACAGGAATGACGGGGTGGATATCGAGGCAACAACAGATGCCCATCCCTCTTCTGACGGATTCGACATCGGCTGGATTGCCGACAATGAATGGTTGCAATATACGGCCGCAGCTGACTCTACAGCGGCTTACAATGTTCAGTTCCGCTATGCCGCATCTGCAGCAGGATCAAAACTGAGACTAAAATCCAATGATGTCGATATCAGCGGTGTGGTTGCATTGCCATCGACGGGCGGATACCAGTTATGGAATACGTTTGTAGTGAATGATGTCGTGCTTTACAAGGGGATGCAGAAACTGAAGGTTGTTTTTGAAAAATCGGGGCTTAACTTAGGGTTCGTAGGGTTTTCACTAAGCAGGAAACTGGTCGATCTTCCCCTTAAACCTGTATTTGCCGAAACATACCAGAACACAGGGCAGATCTGTGTCAGCTTTAATAAGATGCTTGTTGATACCACCGTCAAACCCGACGGATTCAGCTGTTACGTCAACGGGAACCAGGTCGGCATCTCCACATTTGCCCTGGGCAGCGAAAACCGGTTTCAGGTCATCCTCGGCCTGGGACAACAGGTCGCCGATGGGGATACAATTATGTTAAACTATGCAGGCGGGCATGTCGAGGCCACCGACGGAACTTTGCTGGCAAACTTCAGCAACTTCCCTGTGAAAAACAACCTGCCGGTCCACCTGGCAATTCCAGGCAAGATTGAAGCGGAGGCCTTCAGCGTAAACTCGGGGCTGAAGCTGGAGACCTGCTCCGATGTGGGCGGCGGCCAGGATGTAGGGTATACCGATCCCGGCGATTACCTCGACTACCTGGTTAAGGTGGCAAAAACCTCAACCTATAAACTTGAAGTGAGAAGCGCCTGCAATAGTATTGCAGGTATAATGATGGTGCAGCAACTGAATGAATCGGGGGGTGTGCTGCATTCTGTCACACTGAACATCCCGGTTACAGGAGGCTGGCAAACCTGGAATACCGTACTTTCTGAAATCCCACTGACAGCAGGTGTATGTACCCTTCGCGTTAAAATCATAAAAACCGAATTTAATTTAAACTGGTACCGGTTAACCGATAAAAGCCAGGGAGCTGAGGAAATAGGGCAAATCAGTTTGAAAATTTTCCCTAACCCGGCTGCAAATGAGTTAACCATTGAAATTCCCGGTTCGGCCGGTCAGAAAAAGTCGGTTTCAATACGTGCCATGAACGGGATTAAGATGTTTGAAAAAGTTTTGCCGGCAGATACTGAATCTCAGAAAATCTTCCTGGGTGACCTGCCAAAGGGTTTTTACATCCTTGAGCTGGAGCTGGCGGGAATGGTCACCAGAACGAAGCTGATTCTGCAATAACCCCTGTTGAAAAAAATAAAACAATTCTATGAAAAAAGTGCATCTTTTAACGGGTCTCGCCTTTCTGCTGACCTGTAATTCAATGATGGCGGGCAATTCACCTGCAGGCCCGGGTTCACTGGGAAGCAAAAAGGTAACCGTATTTACCACGGCTGAACGAACCGGGTTCAGACTCTCGAAAACAGAAATACTGCCCTTTTCTGATTTTGCTCAACCGCTTGAAACCGAACCCTGCGTGTTTGTCGATCCCGGCAAAACCTTCCAGACCATCGTCGGGATCGGCGGCGCACTCACTGATGCCTCTGCGGAAGTATATGCAAAACTGCCTAAGGAAGAACAAAAAGAGATCATGGATCGCTATTTTGATGTCGACAGGGGCATAGGGTACACCATGGCAAGAACCAACATTCATAGTTGTGATTTTTCATCGGAGAGTTACACCTATGTCGAAGAAAACGACACCCTGCTGAAAACTTTCAGTATAGACCATGATAAGAAGTTCAGGCTGCCTTTTATAAGGCAAGCCATTAATGCCGCCAACGGACAGCTGACCCTGTTTGCCAGTCCCTGGAGCCCCCCGGCCTGGATGAAGGACAACAAGGATATGCTGCACGGCGGGAAGTTGCTGCCCGCCTTTTACCAGAGCTGGGCTGAATATTTTGTGAAATTTATAAAGGCTTACCAGGCCGAGGGGATCCCGGTTTGGGGTATCAGCGTCCAGAATGAGCCCATGGCCAAACAAACATGGGAATCGTGTATCTATACGGCTGAAGAGGAGCGGGATTTCATTAAAAAATTCCTCGGCCCGGTACTTGCCAAATCGGGAATGGGTGATGAAAAGCTTATTGCCTGGGACCATAACCGCGATCTCATCTATCAGCGTGCCAGCACTATCCTGGATGATCCTGATGCTGCAAAATATGTATGGGGGATCGGTTTTCACTGGTATGAATCGTGGACCGGGGGCGGCAAAATATTCGACAATGTGAAGCGTGTTGCGGAGGCATACCCGGCAACCCACCTGCTCTTTACCGAGGGTTGTGCCGAAAGTTTCGACGCAGGCAGAATGAATGAGTGGAGCTGGGGAGAGACCTACGGCCGTTCGATGATCAATGACTTTAACAACGGCACAGTTGGATGGACCGACTGGAACATTTTGCTGGATGAAAAAGGGGGGCCCAACCATGTGGGGAATCTTTGTTTTGCCCCTGTTCATGCCAATGTAACAACAGGAGAACTGATTTACCTGAATTCTTATTATTACATCGGCCATTTTTCGAAATTCATACGCCCGGGTGCAAAAAGGATCATCAGCAGTTCCAGCCGGGGGCAGCTGTTAACCACGGCATTCCTCAACAGGGATGGTAAAATCGCGGTGATCGTGATGAACCAGAGTGACGATAAAATTCAATACCGGTTATGTATTTCCGGGCAGGCTGCTGAAACAACCAGCTTCCCGCATTCCATCCAGACCCTTGTGGTCGAATAGGGAATTCGGCGGTTCAGACTAATCGCATGTTTTAACACAATAATCAGAAGAAAATGAAAAAGAGACTCTTTTTTGCATGTGCAGCCGCGGGGCTCCTCCTGGCGTCCATCCAGGGTAAATCGCAGGTTGCCAAAGCAGCTGACATCCAAAACCGGATGGAGACCCTGATCACCCGTATGACCCTTGATGAGAAACTGGAACAGCTTACAGGCTATGGTACCAGTGAATTTGATACCCGTGACAATGTAAGACTGAATATTCCCGGTTTCAGGATGACCGATGGCCCGCTTGGTGTCAGGTGGGGAAAATCAACAGCCTTCCCGTCGGGCGTATCGCTGGCTGCAACATGGGACACGGCTATTGCATCAAAATTCGGATCGGCCCTGGCCGAAGAGGCGCATGCCCGCGGGAGGAACTACCTGCTGGGACCCTGCGTTAATATTCACAGGTTTCCTGCAGGCGGCCGGAATTTTGAAAGTTACGGGGAGGACCCCTACCTGGCTGGACGTTTGGCTGTAAGCTACATCAAAGCCCTTCAGGAGATGCATGTCATTTCGAGTGTGAAGCATTTTGCGCTGAATAACCAGGAATGGCGGAGAACCGAAATCGATGTGCGTGTCGAAGAGCGCGCAATGAGGGAAATCTACCTTCCTGCCTTTGAAGCTGCAGTAAAAGAGGGCGGAGTCTATACGGTCATGTCGGCTTATAATAAGGTGAACGGATGGTGGTGCAGCGAAAACCAGGTGCTGCTGAACGACATACTTAAGAATGAATGGGGTTTTAAAGGAGTTGTCGTTTCCGATTGGGTTTCAACCCACTCAACTGTTGACGCTGCTAATCACGGGCTGGATCTCGAAATGCCTGTCGGCAACGTGTTTTCGGCGGCCAACCTGAAAAAAGCATTACAGGAGGGAAAAATCCGTGAAGCAACCATCAATGATAAGGTAAAACGGATCCTCTGGGTGAAACAGATGGCCGGTTTGTTTAATACGCATTATGAAGCTGATACAACAATGGCCATATTCGAGACACATAAAAAACTGGCCCTTGAAATTGCGGAGGAGAGTATTGTGCTGTTGAAGAATTCCAACAACATACTCCCGCTCAATGCCGATAAGCTGAAAAGGATTGCCGTCATCGGTCCCAATGCAGCCAGTGCACGCACGGGAGGCGGGGGAAGCTCACATATCAACCCGTATTACAGCGTATCCCCGCTTGAAGGGATAAAGAAACTGGCCGGAAAAAACACCGAGGTTGTCTATGCGCCCGGCGACCTTTTGCAGTCATCGCCCGTGCGCGCAATCGGGAGCAGGTACCTCGAACGGACGGAAATGGCCGGTAAAGGTCTCAAAGGCGAATACTTCAACAACATGAAACTTGAAGGAGCGGCTGTTGTTACGCGTGTTGACTCGGTGATCGATTTCAACTGGGAAGATAATTCCCCTGCCCCCGCCATTGGTAAAGATGGTTTTTCAGTTCGCTGGACAGGTTACCTGATGCCCACGGTAACCCGGAAATATACCCTGTACACATCCAGTGACGACGGAGTAAGGCTTTATATTGACGGGAAACTGCTTATAAACAACTGGACCGACCACGGGGCAACCCTTGATTCGGCGACCATTGACCTTGCTTCGGGTAAATCATACAACCTCAGGGTGGAGTATTACGAAAACGGGGGTAGCGCCCAGGTATTAGTGGGATGGGACCTGCCGGTTGAGAAGATGTTGAACTCTATGATCAGTGAAGCCGTAATGGCGGCCCGTTCGTCGGATGTGGCCATTATCTTTGCCGGCACCTCCGATAATTTCGAAAGCGAAGGGTTCGACCGCCTGGGGGGGCTCAGCCTTCCTGGGAAACAGAATGAACTTATCAAAGCAGTCTCAGAGGCCAATCCACATACAATTGTTGTATTAAATTCGGGAACGCCCGTCTTTACCGGAAGCTGGATCAGCGGCGTGCCGGCACTGCTCGAGGCCTTTTTCCCGGGTCAGGAGGGGGGAAACGCAGTTGCCGGAATCCTTTTTGGCAAACACAACCCATCGGGCAAACTACCCTTCTCTTTTATCAGCGGTTATGATCAGAGTCCCGCATACAAGGGATACATGAACAAGACGCTTGAGGCTCCCTATTCCGAAGGGATCTTCGTGGGTTACCGATA
>JBAXFZ010000273.1:0-6250 GCA_037139685.1 Bacteroidota bacterium | reverse complement strand
CTTGTACGATTTTACGTATCCTTTTTTTGATCCTGAACCTGCGAAATTCTTTTGCACTCTTGATAGCCATTGTATTCTTTTTAAAAACGTTTAAAGAACCCTATGCTGCGGAGACCCATCGCAATGAGCCTTTACAGTTATTTTTATTGTCCGGCTGCGGATTTACCGGCTTTCTTCTTGATCTCTTCACCCAGGAAGCGAACTCCCTTTCCTTTATAAGGCTCGGGTTTGCGAAAAGAACGGATTTTGGCGGCAACCTGGCCGATCAGCTGCTTGTCAGCCGATTTTAAGATAATCGTGTTATTTTTCCCCTTGACGGCCGTTGTTTCAACACTGATCGTTTCGGGAAGTTCCAGAAGGATGTTGTGTGAAAATCCAAGCGCCAGCTCAAGAATGTGCCCGTTCCCGGTGGCTTTGTAACCAACACCAACCAGCTCCTGGACAGTGGTGAACCCTTCGGATACACCTTTGATCATGTTGAAAATGAGTGAACGGTAAAGGCCGTGCTTTGCACGATCGTCCTGCTGCTCGGTGTGACGTTCAACAGTCACCAGCCCGGTTTCAATTTTCAGGGTAATTTTCGGATCAACCTGCTGCTGAAGCTGGCCCAGTTTTCCTGTTACAGTTACCAGATTTGACTCGGAGACTGAGATCTTCACGCCATCGGGTAATGCAATCGGTAGTTTTCCTATTCTTGACATGTTATTATTCTCCTAATTAACTGATGTGACATAATACCTCACCGCCAACCTTCTGCGTGCGGGCCTCTTTATCGGTCATAATACCATGCGAAGTAGAAAGGATGGCAATACCGAGTCCGTTTAATACACGGGGTAAATGTTCATTGTCCACATACTTCCGTAATCCGGGTTTGGAAATTCTGACCAGGCTGTTGATGGCAGAGAGCTTTGATACAGGGTGATACTTCAAAGCGATTTTGATGGTGCCAGGCACAGGCTCACTCTCAACTTTATAATTAAGGATATAACCTTTTTCAAAGAGGATGCGGGTAATTTCTTCCTTGACCTTTGACTTAGGAATTTCAACCACCCGGTGGTTGGCCAAGACGGCATTCCTGATTCTCGTCAAATAATCTGCAATGGGATCCGTAACCATTATTTTATTTTTTATTTGTTAATTTTTGTTTTTGTTATTACCAGCTGGCTTTTCTGATTCCCGGAATCAAACCCTTGTTGGCCATCTCCCTGAAGTTGATACGGGAAACACCAAACAGGCGCATGTATCCTTTGGGACGTCCTGTCAGTTTACAACGGTTGTGTAATCTTACCGGAGAAGCGTTTTTCGGAAGTTTCTGAAGCGCGATGTAATCGCCGGCTTCCTTCAATGCTTTACGCTTTTCAGCGAATTTCTCAACCATGCGTTCACGTTTACGCTCTCTGGCTTTCATGGATTCTTTTGCCATATCTCTACTTTGTTTTAAAAGGAATTCCAAATTCTTTTAACAGGGCATGTGCCTCACGGTCATTGCGTGCAGATGTCACAAAGGTGATATCCACTCCATTGATTCGTGTTACCTTGTCAATGTCAATTTCAGGAAAGATGATCTGTTCGGTAATGCCAAGGGTATAGTTGCCACGGCCGTCAAATCCTTTGTCGCTGATACCACGGAAATCTCTTACGCGCGGAAGGGCAACGGAGATCAACCTGTCGAGGAAATCGTACATACGCTCGCCGCGTAAGGTTACGCGAACACCGATTGGATTGCCTTTTCTGAGTTTGAAATTCGAGATATCCTTCTTTGACTTGGTCGAAACGGCCTTCTGTCCGGTTATGTTCGTCATTTCATTGATGCCGTTGTCGATAAATTTCTTATCGGTGTTGGCAATTCCCAGACCCTGGTTGAGGCAGATCTTGTTGATCCGTGGAACCTGCATGGGGCTTTTATAGCTGAACTGCTTTGTCAACGCAGGAACAACCTCCAACAGGTATTTTTCTTTTAATCGTGGTGTATAATCCATTATTTTATAACCTCCCCTGAATTTATTGAATAACGAACCAATTTTTCCGTTTTAGGATCTAATTTCCTGCCGATACGGGTTGGTTTTCCCGTATTATCGATAACCTGTAGGTTTGAAAGATGCACGGGGGCTTCCATTTTAACGATCCCACCCTGTGGACTCTTGGCATTGGGCTTGGTATGTTTTGAAACCATATTAACCCCTTCCACAATGGCTTTGTATTTTTCGGTATCGACCCGCAGGACTTTTCCCTGCTGACCTCTTGAATCACCGGCAATGACCATCACGGTGTCGCCTTTTCGGATATGTAACTTCTTCTGCATGATCTTGTTTGTATATGCTTAAAGCACTTCAGGTGCTAAAGAAACGATTTTCATGAACTGTTTTTCACGTAATTCCCTGGCGACTGGCCCGAATATACGGGTGCCTACCATTTCTCCGGCGTTATTGAGCAATACGACTGCATTGTCATCAAACCTGATATAGGAACCGTCGGCACGGCGCATCTCTTTCTTGGTTCTGACCACGACAGCCTTGGTTACGGTTCCCTTTTTGATATTTCCTGATGGGATCGCATTCTTGACTGTTACGATGATCCGGTCGCCTACGCGGGCATACCTTTTGCGCGTTCCGCCGAGGACTTTGATACAAAGAACTTCCTTGGCTCCGCTGTTATCTGCTACTGTTAATCTTGACTCCTGTTGTATCATGGCTATTTAACCTTTTCAATGATTTCGACAAGTCTCCAACATTTATTTTTACTCAATGGCCTGGTTTCAGCAATGCGGACTTTATCGCCTTCGCTGCATTCATTCTTGTCATCATGGGCCATGAAGCGGGAAGATTTTTTTACGAATTTTCCGTACTTTGGATGTTTCACCTTACGTTCGACAGAAACGACGACAGATTTCTCCATCTTATTGCTGACAACGATCCCGGTTTTTTCCTTTCTTAAATTTCTTGTTTCCATATGATTTCTTTTGTTGAGGCAAGGCAAGCCCTGCCTCTACCGATATTTATTTTTTACCCGCTTTAGCGACGATTTCACCTTTCCTGGCCCGGCTGCGCAATTCGGTTTCAAGGCGTGCGATTGTTTTGCGATAGGCCTTGATTTTATTCGGGTTCTCCAAAGGCGAAACAGCATGGTTAAGCTTAAGCTTGGTAAGCTGGCGCTTTTCTTCATCCATCCTTTCCAGGATTTCGGCCGTTGTTAATTCAATGATGACTTTCTGTTCCATTTCTATTTTTTTTAAGACGACCTTGAAATCGTCCTTACGACTTATATTGCTTCTTCAACGTAATCTTTACGCATCACGGTCCTTGTCTGAACCGGCAGCTTCTGCGCCCCCAGGCGGAGAGCCTCCTTTGCAGTTACCATAGGTACACCTTCAATTTCGAAAAGGATACGACCCGGGTTGATACGTGCTACAAAATATTCAGGAGCACCTTTTCCTTTACCCATACGTACTTCAGCGGGTTTCTTGGTGACCGGTTTGTCAGGGAAGATGCGGATCCAGAGCTGTCCTTCACGTTTCATGTGACGGGTGATTGCCTGGCGGGCTGCTTCAATCTGGCGGCCGGTGATCCATGCTTCTTCAAGGGTTTTAATACCGAATGAGCCAAAAGCAAGCTGATGCCCACGCTGGGCATTGCCCTTCATCTTTCCCTTCTGCTGTTTCCTGTATTTTGTTTTCTTTGGTTGTAACATTATTCAGATATATTATGGGTTACAGTGCTATTGTTAGAGCAGCAAGCCGTG
This sequence comes from Bacteroidota bacterium, assembly GCA_037139685.1. Lineage (GTDB taxonomy): Bacteria > Bacteroidota > Bacteroidia > Bacteroidales > FEN-979 > CAIVAT01. Next base: position 2,512 of record JBAXFZ010000273.1, on the reverse strand, counting down.
CTGCTATTTTATAAGACACTTTATAGGCGTCTTTTCATTTATTTCCTTGGGCCTCGTGATTTACCGGCATCCCTTGCAGGACCACGGTCGCCGCGACGATCCTGGCCACGGTCTGCTCCACGGTCACCACCGCGGTCTCCCCCGCGGTCACTGCGACCACGGTCGCGATCTCCGCCCGGTCGGTCGCCACCACGATGCTGTGATGGTTTCACCTTGGTTGCAGAAGCATCAGGTACGAGATCAGGCCTTCCATAGATATCACCCTTGCAGATCCATACCTTGATACCGATGATTCCGTAAGTTGTGTGTGCTTCGGCTGTAGCGTAATCAATATCGGCGCGGAAAGTATGTAATGGAATACGTCCCTCCTTGTATTGTTCGCGACGGGCCATTTCGGCACCACCAACACGACCTGAAATCATGATCTTGATACCTTCGGCACCGATGCGCATGGCAGAGGCAATGGAAGTTTTGATTGCACGGCGGTATGAAATACGACCTTCAATCTGGCTGGCTACTGTATTACCTACGATAACGGCATCAATTTCAGGACGTTTGATCTCGGAGATATTGATCTGGATCTCCTTTTTGGTGATCTTTTTCAGCTCCTCCTTTAATTTGTCAACCTCCTGGCCGCCTTTACCGATGATAATTCCCGGCCTTGCTGTGTGAATGGTAACAGTTACAAGCTTCAAGGTACGTTCAATAACGATCTTTGCAATACCAGCCTTAGCCAGACGGGCATTCAGATACTTACGAATTTTATCATCCTCGACGAGCTTGGACTCAAAATTCTTTCCACCGAACCAGTTTGAATCCCAGCCGCGTATAATGCCTAACCTGTTAGCAATCGGATTGGTCTTTTGTCCCATTAAAACTTTATTTTAATAATTGCTTAATAAATATGGTTAATTTTTGCTTTCTTCAACTTCTTCTACCTCTTCAACTTCCGGTTCCGGTTTATTGCGGGCGTCAAGCATGATGGTGACATGGTTTGAACGTTTGCGGATCCGGTGAGCGCGTCCCTGGGGTGCAGTCAGCAAACGCTTCAGCTGACGGCCACTGTCAACAAACACCTCTTTGACAAACAGATCGCTGTCTTCGATCCTTAAACCTTCATTCTTTGCCTGCCAGTTTGCGATGGCTGACAGCAGCAGTTTGCGTAAACGCTCCGACGGCTGTTTGGCATTGGTCTTCAGGATATGAAGTGCCTTTTCCACACGTTGTCCCCTGATCAGGTCAGCAATAAGGCGCATCTTGCGGGGCGAGGTGGGGCAATTATTCAATTTGGCAAAAGCCACAGTCTTCTTGGCCTCTTTACGGTTCTCGGCTCTTGTTCGGGTTCTAACTCCCATATTCTATCTTATTAAGAGGTTATTTCTTACCTTTATCTTTGTTACCTGCGTGACCGCGGAAAATCCGGGTCGGGGCAAATTCGCCCAATTTATGACCAACCATGTTCTCGGTGACATACACCGGGATGAACTTGTTGCCATTATGAACGGCAATGGTTTGTCCGACAAAATCGGGGGAGATCATGGAACCGCGTGACCAGGTTTTGATGACAGTCTTTTTCTTTGATTCCAGAAGTTCCGTTACTCGTTTTTCCAGCTTATAGTGGATGTACGGACCTTTTTTAAGCGATCGGCTCATAGTTTGATTTATTATCGATTACTTCTTCCTGCGTTCAATAATGTACTTATTCGATTGGTTCTTGCGTGCCCTGGTTTTGTAACCCTTTGCAGGTGTCCCCTTGCGTGAGCGGGGATGTCCGCCTGAAGCACGACCTTCACCTCCACCCATGGGATGGTCAACAGGGTTCATGGCTACACCACGGTTCCTGGGGCGACGGCCCAGCCAACGGGTACGACCCGCTTTGCCATATGATTCGAGGTTATGATCAATATTTGAAACCATGCCGACAGTGGCTTTACAGGTTTGCAGGATCATTCGGGTTTCTCCGGAGGGCATCTTCAGGATGGCGAACTTGCCATCGCGTGACATAAGCTGGGCGTGAGCACCGGCACTGCGTACCATCTTGGCTCCCTGTCCCGGGCGCAATTCAACATTGTGAATAACGGTTCCGAATGGAATTTCGCTCAGGTATAAAGTGTTTCCGATTTCCGGAGCCACTCCTTTTCCAGATACGATGACCTGGCCAACTTTTAAACCGTGAGGAGCCACAATATATCTCTTCTCACCGTCATTGTACACTACCAGGGCAATGCGCGAAGTTCTGTTAGGATCGTATTCGATCGTCTTAACCGTTGCCGGGATGTTTTCCTTATCCCGCTTGAAGTCAATGATGCGATACATCTGTTTATGACCACCGCCAAGATAACGCATGGTCATTTTCCCTTCGTTGTTTCTGCCACCGGACCTTTTCGACGGAGCCAACAGGCTCTTCTCGGGAACGTCTGCAGTAATTTCATCATAGGTACTGATTACTTTAAACCGCTGACCGGGTGTTGTCGGTTTGTATTTCTTAAGCGCCATTTATTTAAATATTGCT
>JBAXFZ010000272.1:0-6265 GCA_037139685.1 Bacteroidota bacterium | reverse complement strand
GGTTTTTTATATTATCATTTTGTCGGATGTGCCTCGGGAACCTGCGCCATTACGAGTAATCCCTATGCCAGTATTGCATTCGGTGGATTTCTTGGTTACTTCATGGTCAATCGACCCTGCGCCTGTTAAAAGTCGTCACACATAATTTCTAAGTTCTATGAGTAAAGAAATGTGGGATCATCGATATGCTGAGTCAGAATATGTATACGGAACCAATCCTAACGAATTCTATAAGCAGGAATTGGACAACCTGTCACCCGGAAAAATTTTATTGCCTGCAGAAGGGGAGGGCAGGCACCGGATCATTTTGATGCAATTGCACTGGTCTTTGTGCATAACTCTTCTTTAAAACGGAAGGTAATGCACCGGAACCTGACAAAATCCCTGAAGGCTGGCGGAACCTAGATCCTGATCGGGTTTTCAAAGGAGCAGTTGCAATTTTCTTCAGGTGGCCCGAAAGAAGTATCCATGCTTTTTTCCCCTGATGAATTAAAAGACGACTTTTCCCACATGCAGGTCCAAACCATTGACCAGATTGAATTTGAGGTTGAAGAAGGCGAGTTTCATCGTGGGAAGGCATCTATAATTAAAATGGTGGCTTTTAAATAGGACAAAAACAATCCCACGACTTATCTTGATCGAACCGTTCCCGGATACGATTTAATCGTCGACATTATGTCCGGGTGCCTAACTTCAATTTACAGATATCAGGGTAAAAATTGTCACGCTCAAATCTATATTAAGTTATATATATATGTAAGTATATCAAGATGTTCCAGGTTTATATAAACATATGTTCATCATATGTTAAATATTTGTGAATAAATTAACACATCGTTTTGTAGATTTGCAAGTCATTTCCGGAGGCATTAATGGTAAAATCATTCAATTTTTGCCCTTTTACAATAGGATTGTCCGTGTAATCACAAATAGAAGTTTTTACCCGGACAATAGAACCACTCAAGGAAAAAAATATGAGAGCTGTAACATCTACTCAAGATTCACATCGCTTTGTTGTAATAATGCTACTGTTACTGCTAGTAGCAAGTGCATGCAACCGCGACCCCAGGCTTAGTAACGGTATGGTGCCGGCCCCTAAAAACCCGCTTACGGGCCATTTGATCCCCCACCTTGATCATAGTCCCTATTTCAAGGACTCAATCACTTCCCCCCAGGCGGTTACCCGGAAATGCCTTAAGTGTCATGCAAAAAGCGCCAGGGAAGTTATGCAAACAGCACACTGGACCTGGATCAGCGGGGATGTTGTCCGAAACGGCAAAGATATTCCGCTTGGCAAAAGGAACCAGGTCAACAACTTCTGCATAAGTGTTGTAGGTAACTGGGGATCCTGTACAATCTGCCATGCCGGTTACGGGTGGGGTGACATGAACTTCGATTTCACAAAGGAGGAGAATGTTGATTGCCTTGTATGTCATGACGGTTCAGGCACATATTCAAAATCAAAACGTGGTTTGCCAGGCAAGACAGTTGACCTTCGTGTTGTTGCCGGAAGTGTGCGCAGGCCCAATCGCGATAACTGCGGAATCTGCCATTTCAGTGGGGGCGGTGGAATGGGTGTAAAGCATGGCGATCTTGATGAATCACTGCTGAATGCCAACCAGGAGCTTGACTATCACATGGGAAAACTCAATTTCCAATGCATCGACTGCCATAAAACAGAACACCATTTCGTTTCCGGTAAATTAAACACTACTTATACTGAAAAAACAAAGGCAGTGCGATTTGGGTGTGAAGATTGTCATACCCTGAAACCTCATAAAGACTATCGTTTGAACGAGCATACCGCCCGCATAGCCTGTCAGACCTGTCATATTCCGGAGTTTGCCCGGAAACTTCCGACAAAAATGACCTGGGATTGGTCAAAAGCAGGCGATTCGACCCGAAAGGACAATCCGCATGAATACCTTAAAATTAAGGGCGAATTCCATTATGAAGAAGATGTAGTACCGACGTACGCCTGGTACAACGGGAGAATGGATCGTTACATCGTTGGAGACAAGCTCGACAAGGAAGCCGAGCACAATATAAACCGCCCCCTGGGATCCCGTGATGATGCGAAGGCAAAGATCTGGCCATTCAAAGTGCATCATAGCAAACAACCATATGATCCCATCAATAATATTATTATCCCCCCGATAACCAGCGGAAAAGGTGGTTATTGGACTAAGTTCGATTGGGGCCTTGCAGTGAAGGAAGGCGCGGAAATAAACGGTTTACCGTATAGTGGAACGTACGGTTTTACCCCGACCGTTATGTACTGGCCCATTACACACATGGTCACTACAGTTAAAAACGCATTGTCCTGCAAAGAGTGTCATTCTCCCGGAGGCCGACTAAACTGGAAAGAACTTGGATATGATCATGATCCTGTCCAGGGGCCTCTTAAATCAACTCTAAAATAGAGAAGTACTATGAAAAAACAACCAAAACCTGTCACCAACCCATACCTGGCAGGCACCATTCTCGGAGTGGTTCTTTTTGCCGCCTTTGCACTTACGCACAGCGGATTGGGAGCGTCAGGAGCTATTAGTCGCATCCAGGTTTCGCTCACAAAATTGATCTGGCAATCGCATGTTGATAAAGTCGGCACATTTGCGCTCATGGGAGCCGGCGATACCAATCCATTGGATCATGCAAGTGTATTTCTGCTTTTGGGCACATTTGCCGGTGGTATGATTTCGGCATTATTTAACCGTCGATTGAAATTTGAAATTCTCAAGGGCTCACGAATCTCAAAGACCCAACGACTTTTCTTTGCCCTTCTCGGGGGTGTAATAATGGGGTATGGCGCCCGTTTTGCGCGAGGTTGTACATCCGGACAGGCATTATCCGGCGGAGCTGTTCTCTCACTTGGGAGTTGGGCATTTATGTTCTGCGTTTTTATCGGAGGCTATGCCACTGCTTATTTTGTTCGGCGCCTTTGGGCTGATTAACTTAAAAAAAAGGAGAATAGTATTATGTTACCACTCGATATTAGTTCAGAACTTGGGAAAGCCGGAGGTTATCTGGTGTTCTTCCTGATTGGTACCGGTTTTGGTGTCGCACTGGAATTGGCCGGATTTGGTGATTCCCGTCGCCTGGCCGCACAATTCTACTTTAAAGATATGACGGTGCTAAAAACCATGTTTACCGGCATCATCGTAGCCTGCCTTTTGATTTTTCTCTCTTCAGCTGTAGGATTTCTTGATTTTACCCAACTTGCAGTAAACCAGACTTTCCTTTGGCCCGGCATTATTGGAGGACTTATTATGGGGGTTGGATTTATCGTCGGTGGATACTGCCCCGGTACATCATTAGTTGCTACTGCGAGTCTTAAACTGGATGGCTTGTTATTTCTTATAGGTGCAGTGCTGGGTGCTGGTCTTTTTGGCGAATCTCTTCCGAAATTCGAAGATTTCTGGTATTCTTCATTCACCGACCGCCTTCTTGTTTCCGACTGGTTGGGCTGGTCTATTGGCGCCACTGTTTTTGCAGTTATTCTGATGGCCTTGTTCATGTTTTACGGCGCTGAAAAAGTCGAAGAGTATTTCCGTATCAGGGGCACAGGACAAGTCATGTCATGGAAAATCACAAGACGGTCCTATCTATACGGTGCCGTGGTGCTGGTGGTTTTAGCCAGCCTTGTCTGGATTATTGGTCAACCTGATCCGATTCGTAAATGGAAGTATATGGAGAGCCGTTATGCCGTTCAACTGACGACAAAGGCTGTATTCATTCATCCCCTGGAATATGTAAAAACGAATAACGAAGCAACGATCAAGCTTATCACCCTTGATCTGCGCCCGGGAAAGGATTTTGAGGCTTTTCATCTCAGTGGCTCACAAAATGTCACGCTTAATGACCTTCTCAATACCAGTGTTGTGGCTCCGCTTGCACAACTTCCGCCTCAGGGAGTTGTTGTTCTCATCGCTGAAAACGACTCGGTTTCCATCAAAGCGTGGAAATACCTGAAAGTCCAGGGTGTTGTCAACCTCTACATACTGGAAAACGGTTTACAGAATTGGAAAAGTCTTTTTGCGGACAAAACAATTGCAGGGAAGACCTTCAATCTCGCCTCGCCACCATCAGAGGTGCTTAAACTATTTCCTAAAGACTCATTTACCCCGAAGATTAAGATTGGTTCAAAGAAACGTGCTGGCGGGCTATGCAGCTAAATCTTTTTAAACTTATGAACGTACTATCTAAAACATCGAAAATTGTTTCCTTTTTGCTGACATTCGGAATGGTGGCAACAGGTGTAATGGCGCAGAATTCTTCGCTTTCCACCCCGTCAAATCCGGATTGCCTGACATGCCATGAGAAAAGTATTTCTGCCCATGATTACAACGCTTCCGTGCACAAATCTCTCAAGTGTTCTGCATGCCATGTTATAGATGTTGAAAAGACGGCAATCAGTTCCGCAAAAGGAAAAAAATCGTGTATTGTTGCTTACAAACCAATGGATTGCAGCAGTTGTCATAGTGCAATTGTGAAAGAACACAAAGTAAGCATTCACAATTCAGAACGTCTCCCCATTGCCTGCTCAAAATGCCATGCGGATATTCATACAATTACCTCCATAAAAAACAACAAGGTGGCAGCTGCCAGGTTATGTGGTCAGTGTCATGCGAAAGAATCCGCATATTTCAAATCAATTCACTTTCAGGCACTGGTTAGTGGGAATAATGACGCACCTGCTTGCACTGATTGCCATGGTCTTCATGCGATCAGCAAAATTCATAATGCAGCCCAAGGGCGGTCTATCCATACCCAGGCTTGTTTGAAGTGTCACGCGGATGCTGAAAGGATGGCGCGAAACCATGTGACCACCATTGCACCTGAAACATATTTTACCAGTTACCATGGCAAGAACGTGCGACTTGGCTATCCCGAAAAGGTCGCAGGCTGTGCAGACTGCCATGGTGCACATAACATCCTTCCTGCAAAAGATACGAATTCAACCGTAAATCAAGCTCATTTGACCGGTACTTGCGGGCAATGCCATATTCATGCCAGCAAGGGATTTGCCAAGTTCATACCACATGCTGAACCCACCAACAGGAGTAAATACCCGGCACTCTTCTGGGTCACAATATTCATGAATGCCTTACTGGCCGGAACCTTTCTTTTTTTCTGGGTACACTCATTGCTTTGGGCATTCAGGGGCACCGTGGAAAAGAAACAACTCCGTAATGCGGAATTATTCGCTGCACCCGGGAATCATGCCAGCAAAAATGGCAAAATCAAGCAGAAAGTCTACAGGCGTTTCAGCGTGGTCCAAATCGTGATGCATCTTTTTGTCGTAACCAGTTTCTTAGGTCTTGCTTTGACTGGTCTTCCGCTGAAATTTAATTATACCCCCTGGGGAAAGGCCTTGATGGGCTTTATGGGGGGTATTGGTACTGCCGGAATAATCCACCGCATTTGTGCCATCATCACATTCGGCTATTTCTTTGTTGCCCTGGTAATGAGTACCCGCTTCCTTTTCTCCAAAAAGCATTCGGATGAATCATTTTTCAAACGGCTTTTCGGGCCTGATTCACTTTTTCCGAACATGAGAGATCTCAGGGATATCAGGGCGATGTTTCGCTGGTTCTTTTTCCGTGGGCCGAAGCCAACATTTGACAGGTGGACCTACTGGGAGAAATTTGACTTCCTGGCTGTTTTCTGGGGGGTAGCCATTATCGGTTCCAGCGGTTTACTGCTCTGGTTCCCTGAATTCTTTGGCAATTTCCTTCCCGGGTGGGTTTTTAACATTGCAACGATCATTCATTCCGACGAAGCACTATTGGCTGTAGGATTTATTTTCACCATTCACTTCTTCAACACACACTTCCGTGCCGAGAAGTTCCCGATGGACTTTGTAATTTTCAATGGCCAGGTTACGGAAGAAGAAATGGTGGATGAGCGCAGTGAGCAATGGGAACGTTATCAGAAACTTGGTATCTCCGGAGAATTCGAAGTCAAGAAACCAAACTTAATTGTCTGGGATATTACGCTGCGGTTGTTTGGATTACTTGCACTGCTTACAGGGACTATTCTTGCATTATTGATACTCTATACTATCTTTCAGAGAGGCTATTAAAACTGGGGCATGGGAATTAAATGTGCTGCTTAAGAAGGTCAATCAGCTGACTTTTACTTGCAACGCCGGATTGCCTCCAAACCAATTGACCATTCTTAAAAATTATCACGGTGGGAACACCCTGGATATGGTATTTACTTGCCAACCCGGGATTTTGGTCGACATCTATTTTAATTACCC
>JBAXFZ010000271.1:0-6270 GCA_037139685.1 Bacteroidota bacterium | reverse complement strand
GGGCAGCTGCAATTGGAGTTCAATGTTTTTTAACATTTTTTAATAGACACTAGTGTCTTGATATCGTATTATAATAGGATGAGTATTCATTCCTCGTGTTGATATACTTCCTGATATTTTCATTTTTCGGGATATTGCCGAATTCTGACGGCTGTACAAGCAACAGCTGTTCAAGTTCCTTAAATTTACCGGCAGTATAAAAATACCGGATTCCGTACCTGAGAAACTGTATTGAATAATTGGGCAGCGTGGAGGTGTACAACCTGTTGTGGGTTGCACTGTCGTACTGGTTTTCCGGTTCAAGATCGAAAATTTCGGAAAGATAGGTTTCAATAAGTAGCTTGTGTATCTTGTTTGGATAATCCTCGTCCGGGTCGGGAATGAAAATGTTGAAGTCGGAATAACTGCATCTTTTGGACGTATCCCCGGTCTGGACAATCTGATTCGTTTTAAAATCAAATAACCATAAATTGAAATCATTAGGGTTTTGCTTGGTCGACCCCAGGAATTTAAAAGTTTGATCCGACAGGGTGGGCCGGTTTTTTAAGATAGTTTCAATCGGGGTAATGCCCGAATCATCGTATTGGGTTATCGAACCATTCACCCAGCCTTTTTCGTATTTATTTTTGATTTCGACTTTTCTTGCCTCGTATTTCTTTTCGATTTCATTGATTTTAATCCGTTCCCTTCCTAATATGTCAAAGAGCTGTTCAATTTGCTCCCTTGTCATGGATTTATATAAATTGAACCAGGATTGCTTTTCACTGTTCGGCTCCATCGACCTGGATTCTATGATCAATGGGATCAGTCCCGGATCCTTCATCTTCATCTCACCGGGAATGTTAAACTCCATTAACAACAGCCTGAGCGTCGTGTCTTTGAGAAAGCATTCGGCGTATTTCTTCAGTTCATCCCTGTTTTTCCAGTCGTTCGGCTCTTTGCATTTCTGACCCTGTGATGCAAGTACAATGAAAATCATCGGGAGAAACAGTAATCTCTTCATATGAAGGATGTTTTTTACAATCACAATATAGTCCCTGCATATGGCCGGTAGATGTAAAACCAATGCCGGCAGGGAAATTTGGCGTAAATTTATTAAGTTTTGGGAAATATCAAGTGATTGCGGGATAAATCAACGCAGGCAACCAGGCATTCGGCAAAGGGCGGTTAACTGAAGTCGGGCAGGCGGGTTATTTCAGATGCGCCGAGAGTTTCGTGTGCAACTCCACCTTGTCGAGCGGAGATTTGGTAATAAAACCGTTCATCCGGCAGGCAACGATCTTGTCAGGGTCGGGGTTCGTGCTGAAGGCGTAAATCGGGACCTCCCTGTAGTAAGGATCCTGCATCGACCGGATAACATAAGTGGCCTCGTATCCGTCAAGTTCAGGCATCATCAGGTCCATTAATACAACATCGTAGGTTTTGTTCGACAACATGGCAACTGCCGACACTCCGTCAACGGCCATGTCGGTAGATACCTGCCATTGCATGAGAATATGCGAAAAAAGCTGCCTGTTAATGTAATTGTCATCCACGACCAACACACGCAGCCCTTTAAGGTTCCTGAATTCGTGACAGTCCATAATCGGGATAAAAATTTCATTGTATCAATAATTATACCAGAACTTAGGATTCAGTACAATTGGCTGATAATGAATTTCTTTAATTTGTGAAGTTTTGAACGGTTTTTCCCGGAATGGGAAGAATCCTCCCGCTGTTGGAGTGGTCGCTGCGGGTGGGAAATAGAAGAGGATGGGTTATATGACGGGATGTTTTCTGAGCAGTTTAAACTTCAGCAGGGGAAGGAAGGTGTCATCGTATCCCTCTGCAACCGGGCTCTCTCTCTCAATTAATAGATACTCATCCAGTTTTCTTGACCGGTCAATGTTGATCTCATACTTTCGCTGAAGGTATCCCATCAGGCTCCATTCCTGGTACATCGAAGGCAACACCGATATGGTGCTTCCGGCCGGGAGAAGCCTGCCAATGCTGTTTACATCGGTTATGAGCTCCTTATCCTTACAGATCGTGCCAAAATTGGCAACGGAATACAGGATTGCGGATACAACCAGGAGATAGTTGCCATAGGTGAGAATACGGAATGTCATTGCCCTGGGATTGATCATTGACAGATACCCGGCTACCGGGGCTGCAACCAGCATGGAAAAGCCGATGGCGAAGAAAGGCAATGCCGGAACCAGGTAATAGGCAGCCTGTTTCGGACTGATCATCAGGGGGAGTGATGCGGATAGCCCGATAAACAGGAAGAGGATGAATAAGCGGATTGTATCCCTCTCCTGGCGGATGCCACTGATGAACTTCTTCAGGCCGGATAAAATGATGACTGTGCAGGCTGCAAGCAGCAGGAGCAACTGCTGTAAAAGGTCATAGGGTAATGCAATCCTGGAATCGATCCGTCCCCTGCCTTCGATGGATGTTAATACCTGGGTGTGCAGGTATTGTGAAAGGCTGTCAACGGCAGGGCGATTGAAGACAAGGTATATGGTTGCGATGGTAAAGGTTGCCACGATCAGCAGGATCGTGTTTGCCACCATTGATCCACGGCCGGAGGATTTGCCATACGCGAGATAATGGCAGAAAAAGAATCCCAGCGGGTAGAGCCCGGGAAATCCCTTGGAGAGAAAGCTCAGGCATAGCAGCAGCCCTGTTGCGGTGAAAAAGAGCAGCCGTTGCCGCAGCGGTTTTCCTGTGGACAGCATCAGCAGGTAAAGTGCCGAAATTGAAAAAAATCCCATCGTGTTTTCCAGCATGTTATTATTGTATGACCAGAACACCCTTGGAATCGTGATCCAGAACAATACAGGAAGCCAGTACAATTGTGAGAACGGGCTTTTTTTCCAGGTACTTCTCCAGATTAAAATAATGACGAGTGCCGTGATAAGCCCCATAACAGCAGAGTATATTTTTTCGATATAAAATCCGTTCCCGAATGCTTTAAAGATCACACTCTCGATCCCGAATTGCAGGGGAGGGTGTTCGTGAAAATCTTTCATCACTGTTTCAGAGAACTCAGGAAACCAGAAAGTTCCCTCACCCCTGGAAAGGTTATTCCCGACAGTTGAATAGATGAGTCCATCCATGAACAGGCCCTCCTGGAAAACATGGGGCATTTGAAGCAGCAGGTACACTGCCAGTGTGAATATGATGAAAAAATTGGTGCTTTTGTTATTGACCATAAAGTGGTTTGCCCAGGAAAAAGTTTAAAAATACACATAAATTTCAACGTGCGGGCGCAGCGTTCAATAATCAACTCTCCATGGCAATGTTCCCGGGTACTTTTTTTCAAAGCTGACTGTCTTTTATACAGCGTACCGAAAAGCCCATCCACAGGGGATGCGTGTTGCGGAATACATCCTCCATCCCGTAGATCATGTTCCTGTACCATGCACCTGAATCCCCGGATCCGCTGCTGCTCCACCAGAAGCCGCTCCTGCCGGCAATGAAGAAACGGCCATTGCTGCACCGCTCGCCACCCGGCAATGCCGAAAAGCCATAGTCATCACTGCCCCCGGCTCCAGGTCCCCAGCCTTCACGGGCTTTTAACCGGGTACCCGCATTGCTTCCGCGTCCGCCCGATTTATTCCAGGAGGGGTCGCCCGAGCCATATTTTGTATCCACGCTCCCCTCGAGCGATTTCCATTCATCATCCGAAGGAACCCTCCATCCTGCGGGGCAAAGCATGCCTGTATTAACTGCATGCCAGTTATAGAGCGCCCCGTAGATTTTTGCATTCTTTATGTCGTTGTTGTACCAGCAGTATGCACCATTTTGTGTTCCTGTCCAGCTGATGCTCCCGGTTATGTTGGGAATTGCCGTGCCGTTGCTGTAACTGGCAGTCTTAAGGTTTTCAGCCATCCACTCATAACGGCCGATGATAACCGTATGGTAAACATTGCCTTCGACATCGGTGACGGTCCTGTCTCCGGTTGGTTGAGCCACCAGGGATGAATTGCCGGCCAGGAACAGCCATAAAAAACAATATTTCAGAACCTCCCAGTATGTTGTTCTTTGGATCCTTTTCATTGTCAGAGGTCTCACCTGGGGTTGTTCCCGTTTTAAATTCATGTTATTTGTTTTCCTTTTCTGCCTTCAATTTCAGGATGGTTTTTCCTGGTTGTGCCGCCAGGTTATATACAGGTTCACCTTTTTCGCATACCGGGTGTATTCATCCCCGTATAAACTTTCCAGGAACTGCTCCTCCCTGATCATAATGACGTGATGTATGAGCCATGCCCCCAGGAATGCCGCTATATTTATATAATTCAGGGTGAAAAGACATGAGGAAAACAGGATGAAAAGAAATCCAAGGTAAAACGGATGGCGGCTGAACGAGTAAATACCGCCGGTCTGTACTTTGTGATGGGGAGAGGATGATAGTTTTTTGATGATTGCCCGGATGATGACGGCAGAAATCGAAAAAATTATCAGCAATGAGATAATTAAGACTATTGATGCGATCATGGCGAAGAATAGTTATGTTTTCGTAATTATTCCTTCCTTTTCCGGTGATTGCCGACAAGGTCGTGTCACGTAATTGCAAAACGATTTCCTATATCGTCAACAATATCCTGGTTCCCTTTTCAATAAAGAGATCAAGCAGGTGATCATCAGTCAGCCAGTTGTTTGTTACGATCCCTATGATATATCCCTTCTTTAATTCCGGCACATAGTGAATATAGCTTTCCGCTGAAATCATTTTAATCGGGGCGACCTGCTTTGAAAGTGAGATGATCTCTTCGGCGGATTTTATAGTGAGATACCTGTCATAAACATTTTCAGCGGAGGAGATTACCAGGTTTTTATCAATAAAGGGACTTCCCGTTTTCTGATGCCTGTGTAAAGTTAAATTATCCATCCAGTCTCTGACTGTGATTTGAAACTCGACCGGGTGGTTGCTGCTTTTAAAAAGGCCGCAGTAGGTGTTCCTCATCCCGGTACGGGTTGCAAAATAATCATGCTGGCAAAGGTAAAATGTTTCATTGCCTGATCTGACTTTTGAAACACAGTACTTGGTATTTAATACCGGGTCAAGCGGAAATAAATTATGCTTTTCATAGTCCGAGCTGGTCATGAATTCATAACCATGGCGGAGGGAATATTTTTCCAGTATTTCGACAGAAGAGAGTTCTTCCATATGCCTTAGATTAAAACCCCTGAACCTCTTCCCTGCCGGCAGGGAAGAGGCCCGGGGGAGGGGTGAAATGAACAGTTCGATACGACTTATTGTTGCATATAAAATTACAGCAACAAATGGAATCCGTCAAATTATTTATTGACAAGCACCTTTTTCACAACCTTGTGTTCCCTGTTCAGGAACACTACCGAATAAACGCCGCTGGCAATGGGCCTCAGGTCGATTTCCTTTTCAAATGTGCCGTTTACCTGCACATTTCCAAGTTCAAAGATCTTCGCGCCAAGCTGGCTGAACACCTCGACAGAGAAGGTTTCCGGCAACGGGCTGGTAATGGTCAGCGTGAACCGGCCGTCGTTGGGTATCGGGTAGATGTTGAAATTGCTGCTTTGCAACTCCTGCTGCCCGGTAACTACGATCCAAACTTTGTTGGATATAGGGGAGGAACAACCGTTGGTTGTGACCATGCACCAGTAATAGCCGGTGTTGTGGGTAACAGTGTATGTCTGGGAAGTTGCACCGGCAATCGCAGTCCCTTCATAATACCACTGGTTGCCGCTTGCAGCGCTGCTTGATAAAACAGCACCAACGGCGGTTACGACCGGAGCCGAAGGTATTGCATTCATCGTCACGTTGAAGTTCGCTGAAGCAGTGCCATTTCCGCAGGAGTTGGTTCCTTTCACGGTGAGCACGCCGGTACCGGCGGCCGGGCCAAAGCTGACCAGGATGTTTTTGGTGGTGGCTCCCGAAGTAATGGTTGCCCCCGCAGGGAGGGTCCAGGCATATGCTGTCGCATTGGCAATGGTTGGAACAGAATAGGCGACACCTGTTGCATTTACGCATACCGATGCCGGACCGGTGATGGCTCCTGCGGCTGCAGGCAACGGGTTGACTGTGACCGCGAAAGCGGGCGAAGCCGTTCCGTTTCCGCAGCTGTTGGTGCCGGCTACTGTGATGTTGCCCGAAACTGCGCTGGCAGAGAAGTTAACCGTGATGCTTTTTGTGCCAGCACCGGTGGCAATGGTTGCACCGGCTGGTAATGTCCATGTGTAGGATGTAGCATTAATGGTATTGATAGTCTTAGAGCTCTTGCATATGGTTACCATTTCGGCTTACAG
>JBAXFZ010000270.1:0-6274 GCA_037139685.1 Bacteroidota bacterium | reverse complement strand
CCCCCGGTCCAGAGATAGGTGTAACCCGGGGTGCCGCCTGATGCGGAAACGGTGATGCTGCCGGTTGCACCACCGTTGCACAGGGCGGGGGATGGTGTGGCTGTTACTGCGACCGCACTCGATTCAGTAAGGGATGAAGTAAAGGTTTTTGAGCACCCTGAGCCGCCGTTGGCAGTCACCGATACCGAATAGCTTCCGGCTGCCAGACCGCTGATCGATGTGCCTGATCCGCTTCCGGTTCCCCCGCCGCTCCTTGACCAGTTCCATATGTAAGCGGGTGAGCCGCCGGAGATGGCCATCGAAATAATCCCGTTGCTGGAAGCATAGCACGGGTTGGTAAGGGTTGTGTTAACCGTGAGGTTGCATGCGATCTGCACGCTCTGGTTATCGGTGAATACCTTGGCAGGGCATGTCTTGTCGGTGAGGGTAACCGAGATGATGCAGGCTGTGGGAGCCGATACGACGGGCGGGGTAAAGGTCACCGACTGCGATGTCGCATTCGGCGTGAAGGTCCCGCCGCAGGCTGATTGCCATAAAATATTGTAATTGGAAACAGTGCCAGAAAAGGTGAATGAGACGAGTTGCCCCACGCCGGCGTAAAGGGGAGAGGGGATGGTGCCGATGCTCAGGGCGGCGGCAGTTGCCTTTTCATTTGTTGCATAGAAGGAGAAATTGAAAAAGGCGCGTTGTGCGGCGACGTTTGCAGTGCCGGTACCGTTGGCGATGTTGTGCGCCGCCTCCATCATGACCCTGCCCCGGTTCGGATCATCAAAGCCAAGCCCCGAAACCAGCGTGGCAGCTGGCCCGGGCGAGAGCCCCGGGACATTGGATTGCGTGGGATCGGTTACATATAACCTTGCTCCTCCCCGCCATGAGGTTACCGGCAGGTAGATCTGTTCAGAACCATTTTGCTGGGCGGCATCCATCGTGCCCATGAACTGCATGATCGGGTCGTTTGGCCAGTTGTAGGTATATGGAACCGAACCTCCCGCATGGTTGCTCCACAGTACCAGCGCATTCTGGCAATAGGGGCCCGAGCCGGTTGCAGTCCCGGTTTTGTTGGAGAGGAAATTGGTCTGGTTTGCCGGGGCCGACGGGTTGAACATGTCTTCGAGCGCGCTGCCCGCATGGCACCCGAGCCAAATTCCCCCTTTGCAGGTAAGGTTCCAGGCAAGCAGGTTTGCATGGGTGGACCAGGTCGGGTCGGCATGCGGCATGACAAAGAGGTCGTCGCAGCAGGTCAGCTCGGCCGGGGTCTTCCAGCCGCTTTTGTTGCTGCCTCCATAGGCCGAGCCGGGGATTCCTGCATTGATCAGGAAATTTTCGGCAATGGCGCCGTTCTGGTAGTCAAGTGTCCAGTTGGGCATGCTTTTCAGCGTGGCGAACACCGGCACTGTTATCGGGGCGGTGGTGGTCACCCCGACCACTCCCACCCCAGGTGCCGTCCAGCTTGATATGGTTGCATTCACCGTGACGGTGCGGTAGTCGGTTGTGATGATGAAGGTGCCGCCTTTGTAATCAACGCCACCGTATGTAAAATCGACCCCGTCCTTTGCTTTGGAAGGACTTATGGACCAAACAACAGCTCCATGGTCGGTTTTGACGATTTCGTAAATCATCCCGTAGGGTTTAAGACCGTTGGCAACTGTCTGGGGTGTCACCCCCATGTTGACGATAAAGGAGCCCGCCGGGATTACCTGGGTTTGAGCGAACACCTGGCTGGCGGCGAAATGTAGGGAGATAACCAGCAGGAGAGAGAAAAAAAATGTACTGTAGTTAACCCTGGTGGCAGCGGGAAGAACCCTGTGGTCAACCGGCCCGCGAAATTCTGAGATTTTTTTCATATGCATGTTTCTAAGGTGCGTATGTAATTGTTTTGTTTAAAATATTTTTTCCGATGCGTTTCATTCTTCGCAAAAAACAGATGCGACTGAAGTGAGCATACCGGTCAGAAATAGGGCTTTGATTCCCCATACAGATAGTTACATCTGCCAAAATATTGATTTTCAAATCTATGGCAAGATCTTGAAAATGATTTTGTCACCTGGTAAAACTCACTAGTCGTATCGCTTAACGGTTGCGTAAGAGTGTGTTTAATAATTCAAAGTAATGTTATTATAAAGTAACAGACAATAGTAACAATACTAAAAAAGGATAGGATAAACCCTTATAGTAATATGTCTATAGTGTTAGAGTTTAGGCTATTGAATAATGAATACCCGCTGGTTTGAAAGGGATAAATGCAGATTCACCCTGTCTGGCGGCGGGTGAAATAAATAAGGAATTATGGCGGGAAATATCACTGACCCGGGGGGCAGGATTCAGCAGGATTCAGGTCAGGATGCAGGATCGACCAGTTTGTGTTTGAAGGCAAACAGGACAAGGTTGATCGTGTTTTTTGTATTGGTTTTTTCAAGGAGTTTGGAGCGGTGTGCTTCAACGGTCTTTACGCTTCTGCACAGTTTGTCAGCAATTTCGCTGGCGGTCATTCCGCTGCAGAAGCATTCAAGAACCTCCATCTCCCGCTCGGTGAACCGGATATCGTTCCCCGCCGACCGGGTTGAAACCGGAGGTTGCTTTCCGTAGCTGATGATGATCTGGCGCAACTGTTCGCTTGAGAAGTAATACTCGCCGCCAAGAACGGTTTTGATTGCTTTTTCAAGCTCCTGTTTTCCGCAGGTTTTCATGACGAAGCCATTAACCCCAGCGTTGATCAGTTCGGTGTACCGTTCCTTGTTGTCAACCATTGTGAGCACGAGGATCTTCAGCCCCGGCCTGGCAGCCTTTGCCCTGATGGTCGCCTCCAGGCCGTTCATGACGGGCATTTCAATATCCATCAGAACAAGGTCAGGTTTGAACTGGTCGAGCAGGTCGAGGAAAATACGTCCGTTTTCCGCTTCAGCAACCACTTCGCCGATCTGCTCATGTTCAATAAGGAGTTTGATTCCTTCGCGGAAGATGGCATGGTCGTCAACGATAATTATTTCGGGCCGGCTCTCCATTGACAATTTTGTTTATAAATTAGTTTACATCATGGCTATAGTCTCGCTTACCTTTAATTCGATTTTCACCTTCATCCCGTTTCCCGGGCTGCTTTCAATTTTGATGTCCCCCTTAAGATTGAGAATCCTCTGCTGGATATGCATCAGTCCGAAGCCATTGCCTGATCTGGAGACACTGCCGGTATCGAACCCGGTCCCGTTGTCGGAATAGGCATACAGGATCTGGTTTTGTTCCTTAAGGTAGCTGAAGATGATTTCTGCCTCGCCGGCCCCCGAGTAATTCAGCGTATTATTGATAAGTTCGGTGGTGATCCTGTAGAGGGAGATTTCAACAATGTTGCTGAACCTGCTCTGGGTATTATAGAAAAATTTAATATTTAACTTTTTTGTGTCGTTGATCATCCTGACAAAATGAATGACTGCCTGGACGAATCCGAAATTGCTCAGAACCAGTGAACTAAAGCCCCTCGTCACTTCGCGCGTGGTTTGTATCGCCTTCTCGATGGCCCTGCCGCCCTTTTCGGAGATGATTTTTGTCTTTTCAACGTCATCCGATTCGGCAAGCCACTGGAAATAGAGTTTTATAGTCGATAAAAGGGGCCCCAGCCCATCATGCAGCTCACGCGAGAAGTTGTTCCGTTCGCGCTCCTCGACCTCGGCGGTGAGATTGAGAAGCTCATTTTCAGTTTTAACCTTTTCGGTGATGTCACGATTTGAAACCCGAATACCCATGTAACTTCCGTCAATGTATATTTTCCTGCACAAATGGCTGATCCATCGCTCCTGTCCTGTTTTTGTGATGATCCGGAATTCGGTTTCATAGACTTTATTTTCGACGGACTGCTGCTCATAGCAACGGATGAAGTTTACCAGGTCGGCGGGATGAATTATTTTGCGGACCAGTCCTGTGTCTTCAGTGAATTCAAAGACTGAATAGCCTGTTATCCTTTCGCACGAGGGCGAGATATAATTATAGTTTCCCCTGGCATCTATCCAGTATTCCCAGTCGTAGGTGTGGTCGGCGATCATCCGGAATCTTTCCTCGCTTTTCAGAAGGGCCGCGTTGAATTTCACAAGCTGGTCGGTACGTGCAGCAATCCTAGCTTCAAGGGTTTCATTGAGCCGCCTGACTTCGTCCTCGATCCGTTTCCTCCTGAGAATCCCCCATGTTGTGCTTGCTATGGTGCTGATGGCCTTCAGGTCAACGGCTGAATAGTCGTATCCCTTATTGGCAGCGGCAGCCACGGCAATAATTTTGTTCCCGCTGAAAACAGGAATCGCGGCAAACCGCCTGATGGGGACCCGCACGGATGGATATTCCTGATTATCCCCGGGATCTGCGCTGTATTTATTAAGGATGATCTCCTTTTTCTTCAGTGCGGCCATTCCCCAAATTCCTGGACCTGTGACCGGCAAAACCAAGGGTTTTTGGTTGATTGCAGCGTGCCTGAAAAACTCTGCCGACCAGGCATGCATGGTGATAATCGTTTCAGAGTCATCCAGGAGCCCGATAAAGGCATACGGGCTTTGAAGTGATTTTGAAATGGCCTCCCCTGCAAAGTCAAGGATCTGTTGCGACGATGCACCCGTCATCTGGTGTAACTCCAGCAATTGCTGAAGCCTGAGTTCATGGAGGAGCATATCCTGTTCTGCCCTTTTTCGCTCGCTGATGTCGCGGATGATGGCTGTGAAAAACAGGCCGGAAGTAATCTGCCATACAGAGAGGGAAAGTTCAACGGGGAATATATGGTGTTTCTTATCCCTCAGTGACAGTTCAACGGTCGTTCCCATCCCGGAAGCATCCCGGGGTATTCCGGCCCGCTCTATCGCGCTGCTGTATGCTGCACGCTGGTCTTCCGGAATGATAAGGGCCACCTCCTTTCCCAAAATTTCTTTTTCCGGGTATCCAAACATCTTGACTGCCTTGTTATTCCATCCGGAAATAACTCCCTGCCTGTCGATTGTAACAATGGCATCATTTGCTGACTGGGTAAGTATCCGGTACCGTTCAGCGTTTTCGCGCATGGCGGTTTCAGCCCTTTTTTGCGCTGAGATATCCACCACTGAAAGAATGCACATTCCTTCGCTCCCGGTCGCAATGCCCGTGAGCAAAACCTGCATGGGTTCGCTGCCTGTTGCGTAAAGGGTTACTTCACAGGATTGTTTATCACTGTTATTATGGATCTCTGTAAAAAAGTTGAGGTAAACTTGCCTCGTTTCGCGTGAAACGAACCGTTCGAACCGGGTGTTTCTTAACCGGAGATGGCGGCCACGGAGCATCTGGGATCCCCAAAGGTTCATCTCCAGGATTTTACCTTCAGCCGAAAGTTTAAAATAACCCGAGGGAGTAAAATCGTAAAATTCGGTGAACTTGTCGACAGCCACCCTGACCATGGTTGAAACATGGCGCAGCTCCCTGTTTTGTACCTCAAGTTCGGATTTGCGCAGTTCAATTTCACGGATGAGTTCCGGCAATTTGCGGGAAGAGTCTCCGGAACCGGATATCGAGAGCTGGTGCTTCAGAAATCTATATTCATCATTCTCTTTTCCGGTTCCTGCCAACCCGATGCTTTTTGTGGTCAACGAATTGTTTCTCATGCTGCGAATTATCAACCTGTTTTTTTTCCCAGGAACCGGGGTCAGTTTAAAACCCTTAAAAATATCCTGGGATTACTACATCTTACATGAACCTATCATCAATAATTGGCTTAACAACTGTCAACAACCCGGAAATTCGCCATCGGTGCAGTGCAGTTTTAATATCGAAATAATGATTATGTTATTGAAAATGTAACAAATACGTTTAAAAAAAGTTCTACAATCACAGATTTAAGCAATTAAATATACATGAAAAAACAGCAAAATCAACATAGACTGTTAATTTAGAACGATTATACCAAACATGGGTAAAGACAGGCCGGAAACATAAGGAAAATAAAGTATCGGTTGGCAGGGATTCAATAAAATACCGGTTATTTCCTGCCTGGTAAGGATCAGCTTTGTTGTTAGGTAAATTGTTCCGTTCCTGACGGGAAACTGAAGGAGGTAAACGCCGTTCAAAAGACACCCGGGATGGCATTTCCAGGGTAATGATGCGGCATCATTTTGAGGGGGCGGGCGGCCGGTGAAATCAAAGCGTGAACATCGCCCTGCCTGGCAGCAAAAGTTTTGCAGAGCTAATCTTTGATGTGTTGGTTTTCGGACTGAGGATTTCCTGCAAGCAAGCCGCACCATGAAACGGGTAAACAGGGCATCTATATTTCCATGATTCC
>JBAXFZ010000269.1:0-6279 GCA_037139685.1 Bacteroidota bacterium | reverse complement strand
ATAAACCCAATTTAGAGTTGGACTAAACGAGACTAACCTTGTAGAAAATTAATTTTCAGACAGATGTAATGGGGGAAAAAAAATCAGTTACTTTTACGGTAGAAAAGCAAATTTATTTTCCTGGAACGGAAAATATTTTCTTTAAGAAAAGATAGTTAATCTAAAGAATATCAGTTACTTGGGAAAAGGTTATTCTTGAAAGTAAAGAATAACAAAAGGTTACGGAATAAAAATAATACGTGCTCCGGAATACCCTCCTAAAAAAATGTAACTAACATGTAGCTTTTAACGATATAACCTGTTAAAAAGCTGATATTAATTCCTCTACAAACACTTCATGTAATTATTTGTAATTGATTAAATATCAACATACTATTAATTATAAGACAATTAATTCAATTCTGATTACTGATTATCAATCTGTTGCAAAATGACACAATTTGACCAGAAACGTATTTACCTGATAACCTGATGGATCCTATTTAACAGGTGATTTCCACAAATTATCAGGCAGTAACAGAAATTGAATTTTCAATCATCAGAATTTAATCGACAACTCAAGGTGCCCGCCCAAACCATCCTTAATGATCCGCTGTAAAGTCGAAAAACGGATATCCTTTAAATCCTTTTCAAGTTTTGAAATATAGGATTTGTTCGTCCCGGCAAGCACGGCAACCTCTTCCTGGGTCATCCCCTTTTCCTGCCTGGCTTGTTGAATTAACACACCAAGTTTGAAGGCTTCATATCCCGCTTCAAGTTTGTCCCTTTTCTCAGTTCCTTTAACCCCATATTCTTTTTCCACAAACTGGCTCAGACTTGTGAGATTCTTATTTGTTTTCATAATATTCCTTTCTTATTTTTTCTGCCATGTTTAATTGACTTTGTGGTGTTTTTTGTGTCTTCTTTTGAAATCCGTGTCCGACAATGATCAACCTGTTCCTGTCAAAAAATGAAAAAATACGAAAAATGTCGTTCCCTGATTGAACCCTGATCTCATACATGCCGTCACTTCCTTCAATATGCTTGAAATAGATCTCAGGGATCCTTTCAACATCTTCAATCACTTTTAACGTCCAGATAATCCTTTTCTTAACCTTAGGCCTCTGTTTATCATAGAAGTCATGGAAATAGTTCTTAAAAAAGAAAATTTCACGTTTTGTTTCCACGGTGCAAAGATACGGAAAATGTAGTCCGATTAGACTACATTTTTTTTCCAAGATAATATTTTCCCTTCGGTAAAACCCTAAAGCGAATTTTATTCTTTAGTTATGAATAATCGGAAATGTCTTACTAGAACCGTCAGTAAAAGTAATTTTGAACAGATACATCCCTGGGGCAATATTCAAAATCGGAAACCTAAAGGATTTTGATTTTTTGATTAATCTATCCTGCCGAATAACAGGTATTCCTGTAAGAGTGTACAATACAAGCGATTCGATTGCCTTATCAGATGTTCCTTCAATATAATTATGGGCTGGATTGGGATATGGTTTAGCCTTTACATCTGAATTTTGTTTATCCACTATGTTCGTGATTACACCTCCTTCATCGGTCTTTATCAGGTATATTGCCAATCGTGCGCTATCACCTACAATTATAAACCCACTATCCTGGGTTAAATTAACATTGAATCCACGCTGAGAGTCGCCAACATTATATGATTTTTCCCACTCTGAACTACCCGTTTCGGACAATTTTCCAAGAATAACAACTGAATTCCACCAGCTCAAAGGTTTTGCCCCGTCACCACACCACATATATCCCGAATCCACTGCCTGAATTATTGATCTGGCATTTAATTCGTAATCCTCATAGCTAACATGTTTTGTCCATATGGTATCCCCATATGAATTTGTTTTAATAAAATATGCCTGGCTGTTATTACTCCCGGATATTAAATAGCCTCCACCTGGAGTTTTTGTCATGCAAAATGCATCAATCTTTTCATAAAAGGAATACAATCTTTTTGTCAAAATATTACCCGCCGAATCCAGTCTGAAAAACATCACAGCGAGGGAATCAATGCCTGCACTATAATCATATCTACTACTGGTCCCGCAGAAAACAATTTCATGATTTGCGGACTCCACAACATATCTGGCATCATTAAAACTATTTGGCCATCCATACCTCCTTGTCCATAATGTATCACCAAGTGAGTTTGTTTTAATGATAAGCGCATCTGAAATAGAAGCTTGGGCTATAAAACCAGTTACATAGTATCCAACCGAAACAAAACCAGAGTCAAATGTCTGTGTTACAGAATTTAATGAAGTGTATGAATTCAATATATATCTCTTTTTCCATAAGGAATCGCCGGACAAACTAACTTTCATTAAACATGCGTTAGGAGGATACCAATATTTTGTAGAGTTTCCACAAATAATAACAGCATTGTCGGAGGTTCGTTGCATCCTGGCGGCACACATTGAATCATACGTTTTCACCCATAATAAATCTCCATTCTTGTCTGTTTTCATCAGAAGAAGTTTGTCATAATTATCAGGTTCATGCCCTAGGGTTCCGACACTGAAATAACCAGAATCAACATCCTGTATAACTGAATGTCCATAGTAAAAGTTAAATCCAAGGGGGGCATAGTAGCGTTGGAACTGTACCTGTGTAAGTGCAGATATTCCAATGGAATCAAGTAAAATAAGCATCAAAATTTTGCAATAGTTCATTCTGTAGAAATTGAAACTTATTTTCTTAATAATCATTGTACTTTTCTCTTCTGCAATAGTTTTCATTTGTCATAAACTGTGTAATCAGACAGTCCTATTTCAAAGATACTAATAAATGCAAATCTTAAACAAAATGCAAACAAATCATTTCTAATCATTCCCATGGAAAATTTGATCCTTTTTACAATAATGTTCGTTGCCCTGGAAACGAAAAATTTTAGTTTTGGTTATTCAGAAAATAACCTTTAATATGTTCGTATATTGTTGTAAATTTGTTTATTCCTTGTAATCCCTTGTTACAAGTTTCGGCACAATTATTTGAAATCTAATAGATTATCTCGTTTTCCTTCATTCGTGCGCATGATTGCAGGAATCTGACCTAACTTAAATCGCGTTATTCTCGATGTGAGGTAGAAAAATTCGGATTTTCAGCACATTACAAAGCACAATCTATTTTGTTTAGAAACAGTTAATTACACTTCCAGTATTAATTATAAGACAATTATTTCAATTATTATAACTGATTATCAATCGATTGCAAAATGGCATAATTTGGTAAAAACGTATTTACCAGATAACCTGATGGATCCTATTTAACAGGTGACTTCTTTAATTTATCAGGCAGTTTCAAAATTGGAATTTTTAATTTCCTAATGAGTCTATCTCCTTTTCCTGAGTGGCCAGCTGAAAAAAAATCTCCTCTTTGAAACTTTCGTATTCTGTTTCAAATTAGTCTCTTTTCGCAGTTCCATTCACTCGATATTCCTGGTCAACGAACTGACTGAGACTGGTGAGTTTTATATTTGCTTTCATAATACTCCTACAGATCCTTTGCCTTTACAAAATATATTTGACCATCTTTTGAAAATGCAAATTCGCTATTGGTCTTCTTTTTTGTCTCAACTAATTTTTCAAAGGCTAACGTAATTCCTTTAGAATTTTACCACGTAGTTCGATGATTTCATCGTTAGTGAGTTTCATATCAGGCAATTTCACCATGTTTATGCAAGGTTCCTTTTGGATGCTGGGTTTCTTTCAATCGTTCCTCAACATAAAATTGCAATTGCTCAAACGTCATATTTTGCGTTTCAGCACTTATTTTATCACGGATTTCCCTCAACTGGTCAACAGTTGATTTACCGGGTTGTTGGTTATCAGTTTTCAAAACTCAAAATTTCCCACGAAGGTGCAAGTATTACAAGATCCCCTCATAAAGGTCCTCAATAGAAAAAATCAACTCGTAATCATTCCAGTTGATATTCCCATCCACGATTTTAAAGGCTTTGAATTTCTCTTTATCCATTAACCATGGATCTGCGGATGCATTGATTTTTCCAGAAACGGTTTAAAATCCACAAGCCTGTTAAAACCATCGGAAAAAGAAATACGGACTGCATAATCCCCGGCATACTTTGCCTCTGAAACTTCAATTAATTCATGCTTGTCAGTGCTATAATCTTCTGTTATTTTCATTTCACCCGTGTATTGATTTTTTCAAATTCAACAGATTTGTGGATAACAAAGTAGTCTATCCATTTTTCAACGATCTTATTTGTTGGATAATCACTTGAATCCTGTATAACAGGCGTTCCCTATCTGAAGGTCTCAACCAATAACAGTTTCTTAAAATCACCGGAAAATATTTTGGATTATTTGTTCCCCGGTTATGGCGAAAGCGGAGATGATAAGTCAATAGACCCATGTTATTTTTTATTCCCATTAGTACTGGTCAATTCAGGATTGAAAAATTAGCGGGGAATTTCCCAATGGAACCTTTTAACTGTCGGTTGATCTTAACCAACATTTCATCCTGTAAGGGACGATAATAATTAATGAAGCTCCATGTACTCGCTTAACTCCTTATGCCAGTCTCCGGGTTCAAATGTTTTAGGCAGGGTCTCGTCGGAAAAGAGGAGATCAATCAGATAATGCGGCCTTTTTCCGCCTATATGAACCGATTTGATGCATGAGACGCAATAGACCACCACATCGTCGGCAGGCATCTCGGAGGTGCGCCGGATCATGAGCTCCTTAACTTTTTCGACCGGGATCAAACCATAAAAACTGTCCCCGCAGCAGGTAGCCCCGGCCCCGGTGTTTACCGGCTCAACCAGCCTGATATTCATCCTGCCGAGAAGGGTCCTGATCGCCCCCCGGACTTTTTCCTCTCCCCGTGTCGGACAGGCATCGATAATCGACATCTCCATACCGTTGTAATCAGGAAATGGAAAGAAATCGCCTCCGGCTAAAATTTCCCATAGTGAAATCGTCGAAACATGTTCGTAATCCCCTCCAAATCGTTTGTTGCAACCGGGGCAAACGTTTATTGCCTCAATATCAACTGTTTGTTGCGGATCATGGTGACAACAGGTCAGGAACTTCTCCATGGCCCCGAAACGCGCGTTAAGCATCACATGCAATTTATCAGCCAAAACAGGTTTGTACAGCATCAAAGCGCAGCCAGGAGCAAAAACTTTAGTTACCATAGTTGTCATTTTTAATTCCGGGGATATTGTATGTTGCCTGTCTCCCTGTTGCCAAAATTAGCCCTTTTACAGCACACTATTTCAACAATTCATGGAAAGGTTACGCACAATATATACGAAAAACGGCTGTCTCAGAATTAACCAGACAGCCGTAATAAGTCCTTGAGGTGATACTAAATAAATGTTGTGCTATTTGACAGGAAAGGAGATTGTTGTTTCCCACCTGGCTGTGTCCTTCTCTGTCATGGGATCGGTGATGTAAATTTCAGTCGGTCCGCCTGCCATCTCCTTTCCATTTTCCTTAATGTACTGGTCCAGGATATGGTAGGTGCCTGTTGTTTTTTCGTATGCCCCAAAATAATGGGCAATCACGGCCTTCTGCCGAGGGATTGTCTCAACCCTGATCCTGCCCTTGCCCTTGTCAGCTTTTTCAACCGGAATCCCAAGGTCCATCACCGAAAACATAGTAACAGTGTCGTATTTGAGATAGGTGGCAAACGGCGCCCCGGAACATTTTAACTTATTAGTTTTAACAAACGACATGAGCTCACCGTAAGCCTTTCCCATCACCTGGGCATAGGTTTTGGGTCCCGCCGAATCACGGATCAGCAGGGCAAGGTGTTGACCGGTGCAGATCTCCTCAATCCTGGGCCAGCCGGCACGGGCTTCTGCAACAGTTTTCATTTTGGCAAGGCCCTTTTCAAAATCGGGTCCCATCATTTTGCCCATGAACAAACCCATATAGCGGGCCATTGGATTGTAACCGAGGTCGCCTTCGTCAATCCATGAAACCTTGCAGGAGTCACCCTGTTGATCAATGACGATCTTTCCTTTTGACTTATACTTCCCGTGATCAAAAGCCAGGTCATAGGCTACAAGCTTACCTGGTGCCAGTTCGGATGAGATCATCACCCCCTCCCCCATTTTTATCCCGTTCCACGACCATGATGTTCCGATCTGCCCGGGATCGCCCTTCATTTCCAATACGGCCGTCGGGTCGAGTTCTTTGGTCCATGGCACCCATAAATGCCATTGGGCGAAGTTGGCGGTGAGTCCGTAGATCACATCCGGGCCTGATTTAATGCTAATGCTCCTTTCAACCTTATAGG
>JBAXFZ010000268.1:0-6288 GCA_037139685.1 Bacteroidota bacterium | reverse complement strand
CATCCAGCCTCGTAGAGGTAATCGACCGTATCCTTGACAAAGGTGTTGTAGTTGACGCATGGGTAAGAGTTTCCCTGGTCGGTATCGAGTTGCTTGCAATTGAAGCAAGGGTAGTCGTAGCTTCTGTTGAAACTTACCTGAAGTATGCCGAAGCAATCGGACTTACTGCAAAAGCCGCTTAAGCCGCAGTACAATATTGAAAAAATTGAAAGAGGTAATCCGTCCCTCTGATATAAAGCACGGTAACAATAATTTAAAATAGGAGATTAAAACAATGGCAGTAGAAAAAACAATCGGGTCATCCAGCCTCGTGGAGGTTATCGACCGTATTCTTGACAAAGGTGTTGTCGTTGATGCATGGGTAAGAGTTTCATTGGTTGGTATCGAATTACTTGCAATCGAAGCAAGGGTGGTCGTTGCCTCAGTTGAAACATACCTGAAGTATGCCGAAGCCATCGGATTAACTGCAAAAGCCGCTTAAGGCCCATGGCAGTCAAGCAGTTATTCTTGCTAAACATCCTTCCTGGCCTGAGAACCGAAGCATGAGTTACCAAGAATTTCGCTTTTTTTCCTGAAAATGAATAATAAAAACAATCAGTAAAATATGGGTCAGCCTAAAATCAACATGGATGGTTTTTTTGAAAACATCATAACCTCCTACGAAACCCGTATCCAGAAAATACAAACCGCCTTCCAGTCGTCAGAAAAAATCACAGAATCCTCCAATTCCCTGTTTGACCAGGTCCACCATTCCCTGACCGACCTGAAAAAAGAAAGAGACTCCCTCAATTCGATTATTTGCGAAAACCTTGCAAAAAACGGATCCCTCCGCAAAAAAGATTACAATACAATGATGTCGGGTATCCTCAACGCCCTCGACATAAAGGAACACGAAGCCGAGACCCGGTTTTTAAACTTCATTGAAGCGCAGAAAGAGACTGCCCGGTCGCTTAAAAACAGCATTCTCGAGATAAAAGAAATTGATTCACCGGGTGCCGGTGAAAAAATCATGATCATTAAGGAACAACTCTCCCGCATTTCGATGCAACAGGAGGAAAGGAAAGAATCGGTCATGAGAACCTTTATGGATTTTCAACAAATGCACAACAGGATGATGGAATGGCTGGAAAGCCTGCTTGAAAAAGGCGACCACATCCTGGTCCAGGATATAAGGAAAGTTAAGGAACAAATACTTAGTGAGCTTATTTAACGCAGGTTACCAAACATTTATTTAAAATAGGAGATATAACAATGGGACTAGCATCAGAGATGAAAAATTTGAGTGAAGAGTTACTCGCTTCATTTAAACAACGTATCAGGGAAAATGAAGAACTTGTTAACGATGTGCAGCAGACGCTCGACAATTTCAGGAAAGACCACATGGAGATGACCGCTGTTTTAAACGCAAATGCTGCCTCCCTCCGGAAAGGCCTTGCAAAGGGCGAAAAAGAGAGGCTGCACAGCTTCAGCGATTTAATGTCGGGCATCCACGACACCATCGCCTCCATACAGAAGGAGGTTGCCGGGATCCAAAGCTCGACCTTTAACATGATCAACGACTTCACGGCCGAGCGCGGGCAGATGGCAGAAGAACTGGATAAGTTCTTTGCTGAAGGAAGAGCCGACAGGGCCCAGGATGAAAAAACCAGGATGGAAGATTTCAATGCCATGATGAAGGAGATCAATGACGATATTAAAAGTATCAATGCCGAAGTTGCATCGATCTTTCAAACCACCAATGATATGCTCGACCGCTTTGAAAAGGAGCACCTCGACATGTCGGCCGAACTGAGGGCGGAACTTGGCAAGAACCTCTCCGAGCGGGTTGAATATACAAGGTCATTGCTGAACGGATTCCGTAAAAGGTTATCGGAGATCAGCAAAGAAAACCAGAAGATGGCCCAAAAACTCCGCAAAGACCTTGCCAGCGGCGAGACCGAAAGAATGGGCGACTACAATGGCATAATGAAGGGAATCCACCTTTCGATCAGGGGAATCCGCAAAGATGTCAGGGATATACAGAAAGCCACCAACAACATGATCGGTGATTTATCGACCGACCGTGCCCAGGCATCGGCCTCCTGGAGCAAAATGCAGGATGCCATGTCGCAGATCAGGGAATCAGGTCTTGCTGCCCCGGCAAAACAGGCGGTTAAAAAAGCCGAAAAGAAAGAGGCTGCCCCGGCTCCCGCTGCACCTGCAGCAAAGCCAAGCCCGGTCGAAGTAAAACCGGTTGCCGAAGTCAAGCCTGCCGCCCCCATGACCCTCGAACAGAAGGTGCTGGACTATATCAACAAACATCCCAAGGGTGTAAAGATCTCCGAAATGGAGGAACCCCTGGGCGAACCGCGCATGAAACTCGGATTCACGGCAAAAGCGCTGCTGGATGAGGGTAAAGTGCAGAAAATCGAAAACATCTACTTCCCCAGGAATAAATAAGGGAATATGACAGCTCATTAAGCTCCTTATCAGCCTGAATAAAAACCAACGAAAATGGCAACAATTATCAGATGTGCTTTTTGCAGCGGCACAGGGAAAGATCCCTTCGACTTGCTCTCTCCAATCTCACATTGCCTGGTTTGCAGCGGCACCGGGAAAGTTGCCGTTGAAAAACCCATGAGCAAATGCGTTTTTTGCTCCGGAACGGGGATAAACCCCCTTGGCGCAAGGGTTCCGTGTATTGTTTGCGGAGGTAAAGGGAATAACCACACCGAATCGGCTTCAAAATGCACCCAGTGCAAGGGAACCGGGAGATCAGGCGATGGCCTGCCCTGCAGCAGGTGCCGGGGGAAGGGGCAATGAACAATGAACAATGAGCAATGAACAATGAGTTATGACAGAAATCGGAGAAAAAATAAAAAGTGCGATACTGAAAAACCAGGAAGCCTTAAACAGGTTCAGGACAAAACAGGAGGGCTTCCTGGTTAAAAAACAACAGATCACCAGGGATATTGAAGAGGCCCGGGAAACCTGGAATAAAACACTGGAACAGCTGCCGGAAATGACGTTTGGCAGGTGAAAACACAACGCAAAGGGCAAAATGCAAAGGGCAAAATGCAAAATGCAAAGTGCAAAATGTAAAATATAAATTTTCTCCATCAACCCACCGTATTATGAGCGATAATAATGAGATGAACACCGTACTCGAGCTGAAGCCGATGTCGAATTTTGTTGAAACCGATTATATCAGGGACATTACCGGCCGTGGCCTTACCTATATTAAAGCGGGCTTCCCGGTCCATTTCAGGGGACCGTCGGGAACCGGGAAGACAACGGTTGCCATGCACCTGGCCAGCAAAATCGGGAGACCGGTTGTGATCATCCATGGTGATGCTGAATACAAAACCTCCGACCTGATCGGGAGTGAACAGGGTTACAAGTATAAGAAACTGGATGACAAGTTTATTCATTCCGTTCATAAATATGAGGAGGATATGAGCAAGCAATGGGTAAACAACCGTTTGACCATTGCCGTGAAAAACGGGTTTACCCTTATCTATGATGAATTTACCCGTTCACGCCCGGAAGCGAACAACATCCTGCTTCCGATCCTCCAGGAGCGGATGCTTAGCACGTCGGCCGCGAAGGAGGAGGACTACTATATGAAGGTACATCCTGAATTCAGGGCCATCTTCACCTCGAATCCCGAAGAGTATGCAGGCGTTAACCGCACCCAGGATGCCCTGCGCGACAGGATGGTCACCATGGACCTCGACCATTTCGACTATGAAACGGAGCTGCAGATCACCAGGGCGAAATCAGACCTGTCGCTGAAGGATACAGAGGTCATCGTGAAGATTGTAAGGGGGCTGCGCGAATCGGGCAAAACCGAATTCGATCCCACGATCCGCGGGTCGATCATGATTGCAAAAACACTGGCAACCCTGAAAACAACCCCGTCGAAATCGAAGGAGATGTTCCGGAAAATCTGCCAGGACATCCTCACCTCCGAAACCAGCCGTATCGGCTCGAAAACAAACCAGGAGAAGGTGAAGAATATTGTTGATGAGCTTATTGAACAGTACTCTTGAAATGCAAAATGCAAAATGCAAAATGCAAAATGAAAAGGGCAAAACTAAACATGTGGTAAGGGGTAATATTCCACAATTTTAATTTTTCAAATCCTTAAATCGTCAAATCATGCCAATCTCGAGTGGAATAAAGGGACTGCAGAGCATCAAAAGCATGCAGAGTGTCGTAAAATCGGGTATCCCAAACAAGGAGGATTCGGATTTCATCAAGTTGTACATGCTTGAAAAGGAGCGGACACGCCTGAAAAGCGAGGAGATCAGGATCCTCCAGCGGCTTGAGATCATCCAGAACAGGCTGAAGGAGATCCAGTTGTACTATGATGAGAAAGCCGGAGAAATGCATATGCCCGTAACCGGAGAAAAGAGCAAAAAGTCCAAAAAGGACGATAAAAAAGATTGGAAAACCATGTCGATAGATTATTAAAAAAACCATTATGGCTGAAATGACCCATGCGCTGCAGGCGACCAACCTGGCCGATATCCTCGAACGGGTACTCGATAAAGGGATTGTCATCGCCGGCGATATCAAGATCCAGATCGCGGATATAGATCTGTTAACCATTAAAATCAGGTTGCTGGTGGCATCTGTTGATAAAGCCATGGAGATGGGCATCAACTGGTGGCAGGAAGACACCTACCTTTCGACCAAGGCCAGGGAAAAGGAGCTGATGCAGCAACAGGAGGCCCTTGAAGACCGCCTGGCAAAGCTGGAGGCAATGACACAGAAATAACCGCCCCCCGGGAAAGTGAATAAGACAGGCTTTGCCCCCGGGCAAGACCGGTAATGGAGCCGGGATCAGTCAATTTTGATAGGAGTTCAAACACTTAATACCGAACGGAAAATGGAAAAAGATAACAACAAAGAGAAAAAGGGCGAAGCCGATTTTGACCTTTTCGGTCTTGGCGGCCTGTTCAAGGGCATTGAAAAGCTGGTTGATCTTGCCGGGAAATTAGAGGAAAAGGGTGGTGTCAGCAAAGAGGGAGAACTCAACCTTGACCACATTAAAAAAGGGATGAAGGGGGTTTATGGTTTTACAATCAACACCGCCGGCGGCGGAAGCCCCAAAGTTGAAACCTTCGGCAACATTAAAAAGACCCCCGAGGGACCAAAGGTTGATGAAGAGCGTGAACCGATAACCGACATGTTCGACGAAAAGAACGAGATCGTTGTAATTGCCGAGATGCCGGGTATCGAGGAACATGATATCATCATCGACCTGAAGGAGGATATCCTCGAAATTTCAGCCGCAACCAAAACCAGGACCTATCGCAAGGAGCTGCTGCTTCCTGTAAAAGTCACCAAACAAAATCTCCGTCACAAATTCACCAATGGAATCCTTGAGATCAGGATAAAAAAATAACGACCATGGCACTTGCTGGCTTAGAAAACAACGACCTCAAACTTATCATTTTCGGCGGAAAAGGCGGTGTGGGAAAAACCAGTTGTGCAATTGCAACAGCCCTGGCGTTGTCGGAACATTATAAAACGCTGCTTATCTCGACAGACCCGGCACATTCGGTTTCGGACTGCCTTGAACAGCAGATCGGGTTTCACGTGGTAAAAGTGGCAGGCACCGGGAACCTGTCGGCCATCGAGGTGGTTGCCGACCAGGCCCTGGCGGCATTTATAAAAGAGCACCGGGAAGAGCTGCGGAAGCTGCTCGAGACATCCACCAATCTTGACGACCAGGACATCGACGAGATGCTCACCCTGTCGATCCCGGGAATTGACGAGGTGATGAGTTTCAAGACCATCATTGATTTTATCGAAGAGGGCAGTTTCGATAAATATGTGGTGGATACGGCCCCCACCGGACATGCGCTGCGCCTGATCTCATCCCCGAAATTGCTGGATGACTGGATCAAGGTGGCGGCCCGGATGAGGTGGAAATACCGCTATATGATCACCAGTTTCTCGGGCTCCTACCAGCAGGATGCAGTGGATGCCTTTTTGCTGAGCCTGAAAAAAACAGTCAAACGGATTGAAAACATCCTGCGCGACAACACCCGTTGTGAGTTTATCCCCGTCTGCATCCCCGAGGCAATGGCCCTTCTCGAAACCGGCCGGCTGCTTGAGGAACTAGGCTCAACAGGAATCAAACCGGCGCAGATCATTGTAAATAATGTAATGACATCTGAAGGCTGCGATTTCTGCAAAAAACGGAAATCAGGCCAGTTACCCTATATACATCAGATCAGTGAAACATACAGCCATTTAAACAGAGCCGTGGTCCCCATGTTTGCAACGGAGATCAAG
>JBAXFZ010000267.1:0-6295 GCA_037139685.1 Bacteroidota bacterium | reverse complement strand
CCTGTCAAGGCAGGCAATGTTTGTATACGGCCCGCCCGGGAGGCAGTAAATCCGGTCCTTTTCAATGAGGAGAGCCATCGAGTAGCCAAATACGGCATTCACCCCATGGAGGTCACGGGTCATATTTACAGTCCATTGTATTTGGCCGGTATTCGTATTGAAACACGCAATGTCACCCATGCCCGAGCAGGTATAGATTGCACTGTCGATGACGGCGGGGGAAGCCCGTGATCCCGGGTAATTTGCCGCCCATTCCCTTCCATACCGAGTTTTCCACAAGAGCGTACCATTGAAATCGTAAGAAAACAGGTACCCCTCCCCCTCCCGCTCACCGGTGACAAATATCCTGTCGGAGGTGACAACCGGTGTACTATAGCCATGTCCAAGGCCTTCTATGGTAAGCAATGGAACCGGGTTTATTTCATGCGCCCCGGCAACGAAATTGTTTGAAACGAAGAATAGGACCAGCAATAAAGCCGGAACCCCTCTTGCCGTGTACTTCATTGATTTTTCAGGAATTTCTGAATGTTCTCTTTTAATTCCGAAGGATCCAGGATCCCGTTCATTATAACTTTTTCATCCTCCTTTTCACGGTAAAAAACGGTCGTCGGTACAGAAATGGCCAATTTGCCGGGGGTGACTTCATTTAAAAAAACGCTCCGTTTCAAAATTTTATCACTCCTGAAATATGCCGAATCGACCTCCGGGTTTATTCTTACCGCGATGAAATTTTCGGTGATCAGCGGCATCACCTCTTTGCTCGTAAAAACTTTTTTATCCATGCGCTGACATTTGTCACACCAGGAAACATAAACAAAAAGCAACATGGGTATATTTTCACGCCGGGCTATTTCAACTCCTTCAGTCAATGAATACCACTTAATCGTACCAGTATCTTTGAATGAAAACAAAAGAAGGGAGATGAGTGAAATGAAAATTACTTTTTTCATATGTCCTGAGGTTTAGAAACAGTGCAAATGATTATTTCATCTCCTGCAAAATTCAGCCATGAAACGCCCCTCTGCAAACATTTTTGGTGAAACCCGGGTAATCGCCGGTCAAAGCCGGTAACTTCCTGATAAAGCTTAAAGCCATACAGTAAGTTCAATCAACCTCGTACTCATGGGAACGCTTTAATTCAGAGAGGCTTAGGCAAGTTATTAAACTTGCCTCAACATTCAACGATTCAGCTTTCATTAAGGCGATTCTCAGCATGGCAGGATTTCGACAAGGACCTGCCCCTACTGGCTGTTGAGCCATGGATGAGGCCAGGTTTAGCGACAGATATACTAACAATTGCCTGGAATAATGCATCAGGCGGAAAATCCATACCTGGCTGGTTAATGTTGTGAAATATTTCACATATTGCTTGATTTTACTGATTTTTGATTACATTTGATAGGATCTTGCAGGATTGTGAAGGGCATAAAGTATATATATGGTAAAATAAACGCATGATGAAAAGGCTGTTTTTCGTTTTATCATTTTCTCTGGCGTCAGTTATCCTATGCGGCCAAAACTGGCAATGGCTGAACCCGTTGCCAACAGGGAACAACCGGGAATCGGTATTCTTCACCGACTCCCTTACGGGCTATTCTGTGGGTGGTTGCGGTACTATCCTCAAAACAACGGATGGAGGCGTGACGTGGGCTACACAAAACCCGGGCGTTTATTGTAACCTTTATGCTGTATGTTTTGCTGGTTCGAATGCAGGCTATGTGGTTGGCGAGGATGGAACCATCCTTAAAACAATAAATGGCGGCACAAACTGGGCAATTGTGAACAGCAATCCCGGCAATACACTGATGGCCGTCGATTTCATTAATGAAAACCTGGGATTTGCTGCCGGTGCGATCGGGTTGAGCGGGAAAGGGATCATCCTGAAGACCACTGACGGAGGATCAAACTGGACAATCCAGACGCCATCCTTCAATATATCCATGATTTATACGATCTGGTTCATGAATGAGAATACCGGTTTTGTTGCCGGCTATAACGGGGATTTGCTTAAAACGACGGACGGTGGTTCTTCCTGGACAAAACTGGCCCCGGGGACAACTCAATGCCTTCATTCCATCCATTTTTGCAATGCAGATACCGGGTATGCGGTTGGTTCATCCGGGGTTATTATCAAAACAACGGATGGAGGGAATACCTGGACGAACCTGCCGGCAGGTTGTTCATGCAACCTGTATTCGGTCGCTTTCTGGGATGACTTGAGTGGTGTAGCTGCGGGGGAGTCAAAGATATTAACAACAACTGATGGCGGATCCACATGGACCTGCCAAACCACGACAAACTCGTTTTCGGCAGGGTCAGTCCATGCTGAAATGGCCAATACCGGGTATGCCGTCGGCGCGAATGGCGTTATTTTAAAAACCACGAACAGGGGGTCGTCATGGGCTTCCCTATCCTCCGGGACAACCACCAGCATGTTCTCCTCCATATTTTTCCAGGATGAAAATACCGGGTATGTGGTGGGTGGTTACAGCGGGCAAACCGGACAGATTGCTAAAACAACTAACGCAGGGGCCAGCTGGACAAACCAGGCACCGGGAACTACAAAGTATTTAACATCCGTCCATTTCCCTTTACCTGATTTCGGTTATGCCGTGGGTGACTCCGGGGTTATTTTAAAAACAGTGAATGGAGGAACTTCATGGACAACCCTGAACTCAGGTACAATTCGGTTTCTGACTTCAGTATATTTCCCGTCAGCCGAAACCGGTTATGCTGCCGGTTTCTCCGGGACGATACTGAAAACGACGGATGGAGGGATGAGTTGGACGAGCCAGGCTTCAGGGACCACTTACGACCTGCTGTGTGTCAGGTTTACCGACGCGAACCACGGGGTTGCCGTGGGAGGATTTTTCGGGTATCCTCACCAGGGTATCATCCTGCAAACTGCAAACGGCGGTGCCTCATGGACGGTCGTCCATCCCAACCCCGATGATGCGATGATATTCTATTCCGTATTTTTTACGGACCAGGACACCGGCTATGCGGCCGGCTGGAGCGGGGTCTATAAAACGACCGACGGCGGTACGACCATGGATTTACAGCCAACGTCATCCGGCAGGGACCTGTACACCATATTTTTTACTGATGCAAACAACGGCTACGCATTCGGGGTGATGGGCCGGAGCATAAAAACCACAAACGGGGGAGCTTACTGGGCTGAATTGAATCCTCCGACGGGTAATTACCTGAATTCAGCCTTCTTTACCGGTCCGAATACGGGCTATGTTGCCGGCTACAACGGAACCATACTGAAAACCACAAACGCCGGGGGCTTCCCAGTGGCTGTTGCAGAAGCGGCATCGCCCGGTACCACCTTCAAACTTTTCCCGAACCCGGCCGGCAGTGCAATCACAATCGGACTTACAGAGATGCCCGGAAATGCTGGTCTTTCGATCATGAATCTTTGCGGCCGGGTGGTTTTAACCCGAATGGTCTCCTGTCGGAAAACACAAATTGACATCGGAACCCTCCCTGCCGGGGTCTATTTTGTACGGCTGACCGGGGAAAGGACGGTGCAGGTGGGGAAATTCGTAAAGCAGTGAGCCGATTGAAAAAATCACACTGATGGCATTATGAAAACTTATTTATCATTATTATACCAGAGAAACAGGTTGATGGAAATTTCCATAATAACAGCGTAAATGCAAACCGTGAATGATAATTTATGAATATTCCATGTGGCCCGAAAAAATAAAAATTATCCTATGAAAAAACTGGTTTGCATTTTAGTTTTATTGTGCCCGGTTGTTTGTTTTACACAGCAACCCTGGTATAAAGACTCACCGATGGATGCAGGTTGGAAGTTTGTCGGGAATGCCAACTTCTCGGCAGGCGTGGCGTTTGCCCCAGGTCTCGCCTTCAATCCGTCGGATGGTCTGCCCTATGTAGCTTACCGGGACAGAACTCTTTACGAAAATATTACCATGATGAAGTTTAACGGAACCAGTTGGGTGAATGTGGGAAATGCGGGGTTCTCTTCAGATTTCCCTGATTACGTAAGACTTGCCTTCAGGCCATCCGACGGGTCTCCTTATGTGGCTTATTCGGATGGGGTGGGCGGATTTAATGCGAAGGTGATGAAGTTTAACGGAACCGATTGGGTGTATGTTGGAAATGCAGGCCAGGGTTTCTCGGCAGGTGAAGCTGACTATGTCAGCCTGGCCTTCAACCCGGCAAATAATCAACCCTATGTGGCTTATGAAGATTATGGCAACACCAAAAAAGCCACGGTAATGACCTTTAACGGGACCCGCTGGGTAAATGTCGGAAATGCAGGTTTCTCGGCAGGAGAGGCTGACAATGAATGCATCGCCTTCAACCTGTATGATAATCAGCCTTATGTGGCTTTTATGGATTATGTAAATTACGGCGTCAGCGTGATGAAGTTTACCGGGACAAACTGGGTGAATGTGGGAAATGCAGGCTTCAATTCAGGCAGTGCGGATTATGTAAGTCTCGCCATCAATCCATGGAATGGCATGCCTTATGTGGCTTTTGAAGATTGGGGAAATGCACTGAAAGCTAACGTGATGATGTTTGACGGAACCAACTGGGTATATGTTGGAAAACCGGGATTCTCCTCCAGCCTGGCAAAATATGAGAATCTCGCCTTCAGTCCGCGTGATGGCGAACCTTATGTGGCGTATGCTGATTCGGCCGGATTTGCAACGGTAATGAAATACAATGGAACAAACTGGGTGGCTGTCGGAAAGAAGGGTTTCTCGCCGGGAATAGTATATTTCCCAAGCCTTGCTTTCAGCCCGGCTGATAAACAACCTTATGTGGCTTTTGAGGATGCGGTTACCGGATTTGCCTCCGTAATGAAATATGATTCAGTGATGGGCATGAATGACCTGACACAATCAAAGTTTTCGCTGTATCCTGATCCTGCCGCAGATAAAATAACAATAGAAACTGCAGAAAGCCAGGTGCCGGGCCATCTGTCAATGATAAACCTGAACGGGGTGGAGGTTCTTACGGGCAGTCTTATAAAACCCAAAAACCAAATTGACATCAGCAACCTGCCCTCCGGGGTCTATTTTGTAAGGCTGACGGGGGACAAGACGGTGCAGGCGGGGAAATTTGTGAAGCAATAGCCCACTCCGCAACTGCACCATGCCAAAGGCTTAAAAACATATTCAAATCTTACGTAATAGTTTAAACTTTTATTAAATACTAAATGAAAAACTGCTCCCTGATCATCCTCGCCCTGCTGCTCCAAATGACGGCAAAAACACAGGTTACTTTCGAAAAAATCATCACGACAGGATCGACCGAAACCGCCTGGTCGGTGATCCGGACCTTCTCCGGAGGCTATGCCTTCCTGGGCAGCTTTGGCGCTGCACCGGGTTATGACCGGTGGCTTGTGAAAACGGATAATATGGGCGACACCCTGTGGTCCAAAAAGTTCCCGGGGATCGGGAATGAGGACGGCGACCGGGCACTGGTCCAGGCTGGAGACGGCGGCTTTACATTCATTGCCAACCGCAACGGCAAGGCCGACCTGCTGCATGTCTCCTCTTCAGGAGATTCGCTATGGGAAAAGGAACTATTTTCCGGTATCGGAATCTCCATTGCAACAACCACAAACCAGGACTACCTGGTGACGGGCCAGGATGCAACGGGCCCGGCCATCCATATCGCGCACGCCACGCAGGCAGGGGACCTGTTATGGGCTAAAACCTACAGCCCCGTCTCCGGAACATCAACCCGTTGCAGGAGCTGGACGGTCATGGAGATACCGGGAATCGGATTTGTCGCGGCCGGTGAGATCATGAGCAACTTTGGCTATAGCAAACCCTTTGTCATCAAAGTCGGGACAACCGGCGACTCCACCTGGTGCCGGTCATATCCCTGGTTTACGGACGCGACCATCTATTCGGCCGATACCATCCTCAACGGCGACCTTTACGTTTGCGGGATTGAACGCAATGCCAACGCCAACACCATGGCCATGAGGCTGAATGCAGCCGGCGATACGGTGTGGACGAGGGTTCAGGCAGCTCCGGGAAACCAGTATTACAACAGCATCAGGTCAACCGGCGATGGCGGGGCAATTGCCTGCGGCAGGTACAGTAATTCTAGCGATTCCAACAAGGTATACATAACGAAATATTCGTGGTCGGGGGCGATATCCTGTCCTCATGACCGTCCATCTCCGGCATCATCACATCCAGCAGAATCAGGTCCGGATTCTGGTCGCGGGCGGTATTGAGGGCCTTCTCGCCATTCTTGGCCAGCAGTACCCGGTATTGGTCTTTCAATAAATCGTTCA
>JBAXFZ010000266.1:0-6301 GCA_037139685.1 Bacteroidota bacterium | reverse complement strand
AAGTGTGTGTACGCCAAAAGTGTACCCTGGGTTCGAATCCCAGTCTCTCCGCAAAAAACCGTTGTGATTAGCATTTACACTGCTAAGTATGACGGTTTTTTAATTTATTGCACAGTTGTCAACGGGCTGGATAAGAGCCTGTTATGTTCCATTCGGCCAAAAAAGCATGATCAAATGAAAAAGCTCCTGACAATATTTTGTATTCTGATTCTTACGGCCTGCGCCGGATTGATACAGTCGCAAACCATTCCGGCAGCCGGGAACAATCCAAGGGTGGAAATTTTTTATTTCCATCCGACTGAGCGTTGTCCGATAGACCAGTCAATCGAAGAAAACGCCCGCAGATTAATGCAATCAGATTTTGGCAAAAACATCAGGGAGGGATCGGTCAGGTTCCGGGTCCTTAATACAGATGACAAGGCCAATGCGAAAATTGTTTCAAAATTTGAGATCAATGCACAGGCGTTATATATTGTCAAAGCTGAAAAAGGGAAAGAGATAAAAACCGACCTCACGGAGTTTGCTTTTTCCTATGGATTGAGCAACCCGGCAAAATTCAAATCAAGGCTGAAGGATGAAATCCTGAATGCATTGAAATAAAAGTAATTGTAGATGGACCGGAACAGAGCGGCAAATAAGATAAAATATTTTTACACCTTTTCAAAATTCTAAGAAAAGTGTATCTTTGACTGAAATTGACATTGCCAAACTCCGAAAAATGCTAATAAAAACCATACATGCCGATTCTGAAAAAGGATTTCAGCAATCGTATATCTCCGCTGTACAGGATGGATTCCGGCCGACTGTTGCAATGGTTTTTGCATCGGTGGATATTGATCTGAAGGGGATAAGTTCTTTTCTGGGATCCGGACAGGTCGAGGTGTTCGGCTGCAGTTCATGTGGCGAATTCGTATATGACGCTGACGAACAAATTATTACAGATGGAGCGGTTGTTTGCCTGCTGATGGACCTTGCCCCCGGGACCTTCAGGATCAAACTATTTCCGGGTGAAGCCACCAACTCATTCGACCTGGGTTCTTTGGTTGGTTCGTGGTCGGCAGGAACCTTCTCCAACCCTGCGCTCTTCATCCTGGCAAGCGGACTGGCCACTGATGGGGAACAGCTTGTACGCGGGATACAGCATGCTGCCGGGGAGAATATCAAGATGTTTGGAGGACTCGCAGGTGATGATGCCCAGTTTAAAGACACCTTCGTTTTTTCGTCCGGCACGGTCGAAAACAGCGGCGCCATTGCAATGGTTCTCGACCAGGACAAATATTCAGTTGATGGAATAGCAACAAGTGGCTGGGTGAGTATCGGGGCTGATAAACAGATTACCCAATCGGAAGGAAATATTGTCTATACAATCGATGATCAGCCGGCACTCGATGTTTATAAGGACTACCTGAGTGTCCGCGATGAAGATCTTCCTGAGATAGGTATCGAATATCCGCTGATGATTAAAAAACCCGGCAGGCAGGATGTACTCAGGGCTGTAATCAATGTTGACCGGGAAAAAAGGTCGCTGATCTTTGCAGGCTCAGTCCCTAAAGGCTCGGTTGTCTCATTTTCAAGCTCTCCGGGTTTCGAGGTCATTGAATATACAAGGCAGATGGTCGACAAGTTCTACAGGAAAAATCCCGGCGCCGATGTGTTGATCCTCTTCTCCTGCATGGCCCGCCACAGCGCCCTTGGACCTGCCATTTCCGAAGAGATCGATGATGCATGGGGCAAATGGAAGACGCCCCTGGTCGGATTTTTTACCTATGGGGAAATTGGCAACAATTATTCGGCCTCCTGCGACTTTTACAACCAGACATTCACACTTGTTGCGCTAAAGGAAAAATAGCATGACCCCGAAAATTGAGCTCCTGGCAGAGATGATCCGGAATTTATCCTCCTGGGGAGATTTTATGCAGGAACGCGAGATAATCCTTGATGAACTGAAGAAGATCAATGCGGAGCAGGAAAAGCTTATTTTCAAATCCCAGCGGTCAATAAAGGAAAAAAACATCCTCTCTTCCCTGCTTACCCGAACCACATTCGATCTGAAACAGGCATCCTCCAGGCTTAGCGTAAGGGCCGAGGAATTATCAACGCTGCTCACTACCATCCCGGCCTATGTCTTTTTCAAGGATATCCAGCTGAATTACCTGATCGTCAACCAGGCGTTTGCCGATTTGGTTGGCATTCCCGAAAGGGAGATCATCGGGAAAAGCGCCGGTGAGTTTTTCGGAATTCATAACAGCAACGATTATTTTGAGAAGGAGACCCAGGTAATCCGGTTTGGCATTGCCTATTATGATATTGAAGAACGGATAGAACGGAATCAGCGTGCTTTCTGGGTCAGCACCAACATTGCACCGATCCGCAATGCCGACAATGAAATTGTTGGTTTGATAGGTATCTCGTGGGATATCACCGAGCGGAAACAGCATGAAGAGGAGCTGCGGCATGCCAAAGAGCTTGCAGAAGCCGGGACCATGGCGAAGAATGAGTTTATTGCAAGCGTATCCCATGAGTTCCGGACACCCATGGCAGGTATCCTGGGACTGTCGGAAATTCTTAAGATCACAACACTCAACCATGAGC
Source organism: Bacteroidota bacterium (assembly GCA_037139685.1). Classification (GTDB taxonomy): domain Bacteria; phylum Bacteroidota; class Bacteroidia; order Bacteroidales; family FEN-979; genus CAIVAT01. The sequence goes on along the minus strand of JBAXFZ010000266.1, from coordinate 3,709 downwards.
AGCTGGATTTGCTGAAGGGGATCATATCGTCGGCTGAGAATCTTCTTGTTTTACTGAATGATGTTCTCGATTTTTCAGCAATGGAGGCAGGACAGATGAAACTCGATTACCAGCCATTCATAGTTGAACGCATGCTGCAGGATATATACACCGTGATGAATTTGAAAGCCGAGGAAAAATTTCTTGGCTTTGAAATTACTACCCGTCCTGATGTGCCCAAAGTCGTCATCGGGGATGCGCAGCGTGTAAGGCAGATTTTACTTAACCTTGCCAACAATGCAGTGAAATTCACGGAAAAGGGGAGGGTCTCCATTGTGGTTTCACCAGTCGAAACAGGGGCAGGCAAGACCCTGCTCCGGTTTGAAGTCGCCGACTCTGGAATTGGCATCCCGGATGAAGCGAAAAAATCATTGTTTAAGGTTTTTTCACGTGTGAAACAGGATAACACCAAACTCGTTTCCGGAACCGGCCTTGGCCTCTCGATTTGCCGGAAACTCACCGACCTTATGGGCGGCGAGATCGGGGTTGAGACCACCGTGGGCAAGGGTTCAAAATTCTGGTTTACCTTGCCATTCAACCTTCCAAGCCCTGTTACTGAAAAAGCCGATACGCCTTCGGTTGCAAACCCGCAACCCTACGCCGGCCTGCATGTCCTTGTTGCTGAAGATAATCCGATCAACCTCCGCATCGTCGATTTTCAGCTGCGTAAAATGGGTTTTATCGCCGACCTGGTTGTGAATGGGAAGGAGGCGATAGAAAAATATGCCATTCGTCCCTATAACCTTATCATCCTGGATATCCAGATGCCCATCATGGATGGTTACCAGGTGGCGAAAAAAATCAGGGAAACGGAAAGAAATTCAGGCGGGCACATACCGATAATTGCACTGACTGCAAATGCCATGAAGGGCGACCGCGAACAATACCTCGCTGCCGGAATGGATGAATATGTAAGCAAACCCTTCACCCACGAAACACTCCTGAAGGCAATCAGTAACCTCCTCGGCTGAACTCCCTGGACCACCGGTTTTTTCCAGGAAAGAATATCAAAATCTCCACGCTGTCAAAATTTGGCCATTTGGCCATTTCGCCATTTTATATGTATCTCATCCTCCTGAAACTCACCAGTTCCCTCGTTTTTTCATCATATAGCCGAAGGGTGAGGGTGCCGAAACTCTGCCAGAATCTCAATGGCTTTATGCCGTAAAAAATGGCATTTTCCCGGTGGCAACGGGGAAGGTTGTAGTTTGGAATCATGGGACTGAGATGGTGAATATGGTGAAACCCGATGTTTCCCGAAAAAAACTGGAGGACCCAGGGCAGTTTGTAGTAAGAACTTCCCTCCAGGGCAACCTTCTTGTATTCCCACTGATCGTTTCTTGCCCAGTATGAGGGATCGAACTGGTGCTGGACATAAAACAGCCAGAAGCCGAAAATTCCTGCGATCGATATGATGGGAAGCTGGATCATGAAAAATGCCTTCATGCCGATGATCATGCTCATTCCCCCGAAGAGCGCCAGCAGTCCCGCATTGGTTATATAGACACTCAGCCTGCCGTTTCTGTCCATTCCTTTCTTGGTGAAGCGGTTCCCGATGATAAAGACAAAGGGGGCGCCGACAAAGAACATGGTGATCGGGTTGCGGTAAAACCGGTAAATGGTCTTCCCCCAGCGTGAACTGTTCCTGTATTCTTCAACAGTCATTGTCCAGACATCTCCAACTCCCCGTTTGTCAAGGTTTCCAGCCGTATCATGATGAATTTCATGGTTCTTCGTCCAGTGGAAATAGGGGGTAAAGGTGAGAATTCCAATCAGGATGCCTATCGAATCCCTTAGTCTGGCAGAGCTGAAATAGGAGCCATGGCCGCAGTCATGATAGATGATGAACAACCGTACCAGTATTCCGGCCGCCGGTATGGCAAGTCCCAGTGTAATCCAGTAGGAAACTGAAAGACTCTCAATCATCAGGAACCAGACCAACGCATAAGACACCATATTGCCGGAAAATTGCAGCCAGCTTTTTGTGGGATCAGGATGGTTGTACTTTTTGACGATCTGGACCCAGGAGTTTCCCGGTTGTTCAGTTTGAGCATTTTGTGGTTTCATGATGATGCTGGATATGGATACTGCAAAGGTACGACAAATCAGGGGGTTGGTGTTTTATTTTTATTTTGATCAGATAAACGGAAGGTTTTGAACTCCCCGGACCATATTTAAATCGCCGGACTGACAATATATTATGAAATGAATCCTGATTCTTTGAACTTATCTTTTTTGAAATGATTAACTTTGTTAAATATCTTTATCCGGATGGAAACGAACCCCAAATATAATTTTCAATGGAAGGACCTTGGTGATATTGACCTTGGCCGGCCGAACCTGGGAACAACCACGCATGTACTGGTTTACCGCCTTATGCAATATACAATGCGTGACGTACTGGAAAAACACTGCGGAGCCGAAAAAACCAACGAATTCTTTGTGGAGTCAGGTTTTAAGGCAGGATTGGAGTTTTGTAAAAATGTCATGGACTGTTCGCTTGATTTCGACGGGTTTATAGCCGACCTTTCCTCCAAAATGGAGAAATTCGGGATTGGCATCCTGCGTGTTGAGAAGGCAGATATGGGAGCGATGAACTTTTTACTCACCGTTTCCGAGGACCTTGATTGTTCAGGGCTTCCATACAGCGGAGTTGCGTTTTGCGACTATGATGAGGGATTTATTGCCGGCATCATGCATGGCTATACGGGGAAGGATTTCAAAGTTAAGGAGGTCGACTGCTGGGGGACCGGCGAGCGCACCTGCCGCTTTTCCGTTGTTATGACAACCCGCTAACAAACTCTGATGACCAGCCCGGCAGAAAACATATTTGTCAACCTTGGCCAGATACTTTCCTACCTTACCGAGGGGAACATGGAGCCTGCCGCAGAGCTGTTAAAAGCGACAGAGGCGGAACTGGTTGCGCAACCTCATGGCCCTGAGTTGATCCTGACCCTGAGGAAATTCATCAGCCAGTACAGGGGAGGGGCTGCTTTCATGACTGCTCTTGCAAACGGGAACCTGGATATTCCTGCACCTGAAGACCCCCTTCGCGAAAATTACCTGATCGCCCAGTATAAACAGCTTCATTCGAATCTCAACCACTTCGCCTGGCAGATGCATCAGATCGTCAGGGGGGATTTCAACCAGAAGGTCAGGTTTCTCGGTGATTTTTCGGTCGCCTTTACCGACCTGGTCGACTCCCTGCGCGAGAAAAAACTGATGGAGGATAAAATAAAGGTCCAGTTTGAGCAACTTCAGAATCTAAATTCTGAAAAGGACAAGTTCTTTTCAATCATTGCACATGATTTGCGAAACCCCTTTAATTCATTCCTGGGGTTTACCCAGATCATGGTGGAGGAACTTCCTACAATGACCCTGGAGGAAATCCAGGAAATAGCGCTCAATATGAGAAACTCGGCGGCCAATCTCTACCGCCTGCTTGAAAACCTGCTGGAATGGTCGGTCCTTCAACGGGGCCTGTCCAAATACAATCCTGAGCCGGTTATTTTAAAACCGAAAATCACTGAGTGCCTTTCACTGATCGCAGATTCCGCACACAAAAAGGGAATCGGGCTGGTTTGTGATGTTATCGATGACATGGAGGTCGTTGCGGATGAGCACATGCTGGAAACAGTGATCAGAAACCTGCTTTCAAATGCCGTCAAGT
>JBAXFZ010000265.1:0-6304 GCA_037139685.1 Bacteroidota bacterium | reverse complement strand
GATCATGTTTGACCTGATATCACCGATAGCTTCCGGCTGACGGGCAATGGATTCAAGGGCGCTCTTGCCGATATTTCCGATGCCGATACCGGCACCGATCACGGCGATTCCTGCGCCGAGTCCGGCTCCCATTTTTGCAATTGCGGCGAAATCACCGGCAAGTTGCAGTAAAATTGCTAATAAATGCATAATCAAAGGGTATTAAGGTTACTACTAAAAAAGTCAAAATGCAAAGGGCAAAATGTAAAGGTAAAATTCAACTATCATTATTTTCGCTACCTCGCTACCTCGCTATTTCCTAATGGTGCTCCGGCTCAATGGTTGCCAGTCCGAAGTAAAGTGCCGACAACAGTGTGAATACATAGGCCTGGATGAAGGCAACCAGCAATTCAAGCAGGTTCATGAAGATCATGAAGGCGACGGAGACGACCGAAACGCCCAGTCCCAGTACCGCGCTGATTGCGCCAAAGATAAACACCAGGCTCACGAAGCCGAGGCCGATGATATGGCCGGCAGTGATGTTTGCAAAGAGACGGATCATCAATACGAATGGCTTGGTGATTATCCCGATGATCTCCACGATGGGCATCAGGGGGATGGGCAGCTTAAGCCACCAGGGAACCCCCGGGGTGTTGACGATGTCGACCCAATAGTGTTTGTTCCCGTTTATGGTTGTAAGCACAAAGGTGAAAACGGCCATCACCAGTGTAACGGCGATGTTCCCGGTAACATTTGCACCTCCCGGGAAGAAGGGGATGAGCCCGAACAAGTTGTTGAAAAAGATGAAAAAGAAGACCGTCAGCAGGAACGGCATGAATTTCTCATACTTTTTTTCACCGATCGAACTCTTTGCAATATCGTCGCGGATAAAAATGATGAGCGGCTCCATCATTGACTGCATTCCGCTTGGGGGTTTGTTCACGTTGCGCCTGTATGAGCCGGCAACCGACAGGAAAATCAGGATTAGTAAAAAACAGCTCAGCAAAACTGCAAAGACGACCTTTGTAATCGAGAAATCGTACACTTTTGGGCCATCCGCCGCGTTAATATTGTTTTGAAGCCTTACAATCTTACCTTTGCGAGCCCCTTCTGATTCAAGTTTAAATCCCTGGTAACTTTGTGTTTCGTTATGAAACCTTGAAGAGCTGAATAAAAATAATTTTCCATCGCAGAGCAGTATGACGGGAAGCGGAATTGTTAAGTTTAGGCTGCCAATGGTTGCAACATGCCATTCGTGGTTGTCAACCACATGCTCCATGATCATTTCCCCCGCGTTGAACTTGCCCTCCCCTTTCCTTTCGGCTTTTTCAAGATGGCTGGCTGCACTGTCGGAAGCCGGTACCAGCACGGTACGGTCCTGGGTCGAGGCAACCATTCTGCTGACGAACAGAAATACAAAAAGGACGCTTAGCAGCGACCACCGGAGAATGGGCATATTTGATTTGATAGCTGTCATGAAATTACTTGCAACCAACTAAATGAGATGCAAAAATAGAAATTAATATTGAATTAGGAAAATGGAGGTTTGTAACCAAACAACATTTTATTCGTCTTAATACCTCTGTTAACCCTAAAATCACTACTTTTGAACCCTTATAAAATTAGTTAAAAATGCACACGCATCGCTTTTTATTCAGGCTTCTGACCGTTATGATCATCCTGTTTGCAGGCGCTTCCGGCACCGGTTTCGCACAAAAAATTTGGACCCTTGAAGATTGCATCAATTATGCCCTTGAAAACAATCTCGACATCAACAAACAATTATTTACAGTCGAGAGCAACAAGGATGCTTTATTGCAGAGCAAACTCAATATGCTGCCCAATCTGAATGCCAACGGGAGCAATGTGTGGAATTTTGGCCAGACGATCGACCAGTATACCAACACCTTTGCCACGAAAACTGTGCGTTCGAACAATTTTTACATTTCAAGCAATGTCGTGCTGTTTTCGGGACTTCAAAAATTACAGACCTACAAAGCCAACAGGATCAACCTGCTGGCCAGCCAATACGACCTGGACGTTATCAAAAACAACATTTCACTTTCGGTTGCCGGCTATTACCTTGACATCCTGTTCAATCTCGAGTTGCTGGATATTGCCAGGGAGCAGGTGGGCATTACCACGGCCCAGGCGGAGCGCATGAAAAAACTGGTCGATGCCGGCTCATCGGCAAAGGGCGACCTCCTCAACATACAGGCGCAGCTGGCCGCAGAACACCTGAACGTTGTTGATGCCGAAAACAGGCTGTACATTTCAAACCTGTCACTGCAGCAACTGATCGAACTGCCCGTTACCCGTGACTTCCGCGTTGAAAAGCCCTCTCTCAAACTGGTTCAGCCTCCCAAAAACGACGTTACGGCCGAGGTTATTTTCGAACATGCCAGGAAAACCCGTCCCGAGATCAAAAGCGCTGAATTGCGTGTTGATATAGCACGCAAGCGGCTTGGCATCGCCAGGGGCGTTGTTCAGCCCACCCTGTCGGTTAGCGGTTCGTGGGGAACCGGCTATTCAGGCGTTGCCGAACAGATCGATCCGACAAAACCGGTAACCATCGACACTGTCCCCGGTTATTTAAAAATTGGTGACAATCCATGGCAGATCGTCAAATCGCTCCAGAGAAACTACCCGTTAAGGATCAAGTCCTTCGGCGACCAGCTCAAAGACAACAGCAACCAGTCGGTTGGTTTTTACCTGAACATCCCGATTTTCAACGGATGGGCCGGGCGCAACGCCATCAGCCAGGCGAAAATCCAGAAATCGGAGGCTGACCTTGACCTGCAGATAAAATCCAGGGACCTGCGCAAAAGCATTGAGCAATCCTACGCTGATGCAGTCTCAGCCCTTCAGAAATTCAATGCCTCCCAGGAGAAGGTGACCGCCCAGACCGAGGCCTTCAAATATGCCCAGCAGAAATTCGACGTTGGGGTGATGACCTCCTTTGATTACAACAACAGCAAGAAGGATCTCACCAAGGCCCAGTCGGACCTGCTCCAGGCCAAATATGACTTTATTTTCAAAACAACCATTCTCGACTTTTACATGGGAAACCCCATCAAGATCGATCGTGAATAATCCAAAATACATTTTTCATGGCTAATAAAATTTCAAAGAAAAAGATCTGGATCATCATTGCCGTGGTAGCGGTAGTGGCACTCATCGTAGTTGCAGCTGTTGTTAAAGGCAAACGGAATGAAGGGATCAAGGTGTCGACCGAAAAGGTAATGAAGAGAACCATTATCCAGACCGTTTCATCCAACGGCAAGATCCAGCCGGAAAAGGATATCAAAATCAGCCCCTACATCTCGGGTGAAGTGGTGGAGCTTTATGTGAAAGAGGGTGACCAGGTTAAAAAAGCCGACCTCCTTGCGAAGATCGACCCGGAAATCTATATATCCCAGTTCGACCAGAGCGAAGCCAACGTAAACACCCAGAAAGCCAACCTTGCAAATTCTAAGGCCCGCCTTGCCCAGGTAAAGGCACAGTTTGAAAATGCCAGGCTGACATTTGAACGGCAGGAAAAATTGTTCAAGGAAAATGTAATCTCGAAGGCAGAATACGATCAGTCGAAAGCCGCTTTCCAGGTGGCGCAGGCCCAGATCACAGCCGGGGAAGAGGACATCAAGGCATCCGATTTCATGGTCAAGAATTCAGAAGCTGCCCTTAAAAGATCAAAGGAAGACCTCACCCGCACGGCTATTTTCGCCCCGAACGATGGTACCGTTTCGAAACTGGGCGTGCTTAAAGGCGAACGGGTAACCGGCGCTTCTCAGTTCTCAAGCGGAACCGAGATCATGCGTATTGCCAACCTCAACGAGATGGAGGCCCAGGTGCAGGTCAACGAAAACGACATCGTCCGCGTGAGCATGGGCGATACCGCCCTGATCGAAGTAGATGCTTACCTGAACCGCAAGTTCAAGGGGATTGTCACCGAAATCGCCACCTCCGCCAACACCACGGGGGTAAGCGTCGACCAGGTGACCAATTTCAATGTGAAGATTCACATCCTCAAGGAATCGTATAAGGACCTGCTGGTTGGCAAAACCATCGACTTCTCCCCTTTCCGCCCGGGCATGTCATGTACGGTTGAAATTCAAACCGAAATCGCCGAAAACACAATGACGGTTCCCATCCAGGCGGTTACCACAAGGATTGCCAAGGACTCCCTCGACAAGATCAATGAGAAAAACAAGACTAAAAAGGATAACGGCGACAACGAACAGGTTGAGGTAGTTTCCGTTAAGAAAAGAAACGACAGGATCCAGGAATGCGTGTTTATTCTCAGCGACGGCACTGCAAAAAAGGTGGATGTGAAAACCGGCATCCAGGACAATTCCTATATCCAGATCCTCTCCGGGCTGAAGGCGGGTGACGAGATCATTACGGCTCCCTACAGCGCTGTCTCAAAACTTCTGAACAACGGGGACAAGGTTAAGAAGGTCGACAAGAAAGATCTGTTTACCGTTGAGAAAGACAAATAGTGCATGGCACTGATCCTTTGTCTTGAAACTGCCACGGAGGTCTGTTCCGTTGCCCTGTTCCGCGATGAAACGCTCCTGGGATTGAAGGAATCCTCCGCCCGGAATGTTCATTCATCAATGCTCACCGTGTTTATTGAATCCCTGGCCAAAGAATCAGGAATAGGGCTGCCCGGCATTGATGCCCTTGCAGTCAGCATGGGTCCCGGGTCCTATACCGGGTTGCGCATCGGCGTTGCCACGGCAAAAGGACTATGCTATGCCCTTGACAAGCCCATGATTGCAATCTCCACATTACAGGCGATGGCCGTGGGAATGGAACACGAAATAAAAAATAAAAATTACGACTGGGCGGGCGATATTCGGTATCCCGGCCCGCAATTCCTGTTCTGCCCCATGATTGACGCAAGGCGGATGGAAGTTTACTGTGCCCTTTATGACAGCCGGTTCAGGGAGATGGAGCAGGTCCGTGCGGAAATTATCGACCCGGATTCATTCGGCGCCTTGCTCAGCAGGGGCCGGGTCATTTTTGGCGGGGAGGGGGCTGAAAAATGCAAACCGGCACTTGAATCTCATCCGAATGCCCTGTTTCTTGACGGGTTCAGGGCTTCTGCCCGGCATATGCAACCACTTGCTGCCGCAAAATTCAACCAGGGTGATTTTGAAAACCTTGCTTACTTTGAACCCTTTTACCTGAAGGATTTTGTTGCGGGGAAGCCGAGGGTGAAGGGGTTGCGGTAAAGAGGGTCACTGTCGTATAAAAACGGTAACTTTGTTGGGCTCAATCCCGGCCGGCACCCGGATGCACCTTCAGATTCCACCATATGACCTCATCAATTCCACTAAGGTTACAGTCACGTGTCGTCAATGTCGGCAACCTGCCCATGGGAGGCGATTACCCGGTGAGGGTGCAGTCGATGACAAGTACCGACACGCTCGATACCCGGTCGACCGTGGCACAGGCCATCCGTATGATCGAAGCAGGATGTGAATATGTGCGGATCACCGTTCCCGGTATGAAGGAGGTTGAAAGCCTGAAGGAGATCAAAGCCTCACTTCACGGGCAGGGGTATAAAACCCCGCTGATAGCCGATGTTCATTTCACCCCGAAAATCGCCGAACTGGCGGCGGCCATTGTCGAAAAAGTTCGTATCAACCCGGGAAATTACATGCCGTTGAACATTACGCGGCATGCCCCGGGTATCACGGATTCCGGCCATCTCCTTGAGGAGATGGCCAGGCGGCTTTCACCGCTGTTACGGATATGCAGGGATCACGGAACCGCTATACGCATCGGGGTTAATCACGGTTCTCTTTCGGGGCGTATCATGGACCTCTATGGCGACACCCCGCTTGGCATGGTTGAGTCGGCGCTGGAATTTGCCAGGGTTTGCGCGGGCTGTAATTTCCATAACCTTGTATTTTCAATGAAAGCCAGCAACACACGGGTGATGATCACGGCCAACCGGCTGCTGGCGGAACGCATGAAACAGGAGGGGATGAATTACCCGATTCACCTGGGGGTAACGGAGGCTGGCGCCGGGGAGGACGGGCGGATCAAATCGGCCATCGGGATCGGCAGTCTGCTGGCCGATGGCATCGGGGATACCATAAGGGTTTCGCTGACCGAGGATCCCGAATTTGAGATCCCGGTTGCTTACAACATCCTCCAGGCAGCAGGGGTGCGCATCACAAAAACTGAATTTATCTCCTGTCCCTCGTGTGGCAGGACCCAGTTTGACATCCAGTCGGCCCTGGAAAAAATCAGGGAAAAAACATCCCACCTGAAGGGGCTTAAAATCGCGGTGATGGGTTGTATCGTCAATGGG
>JBAXFZ010000264.1:0-6337 GCA_037139685.1 Bacteroidota bacterium | reverse complement strand
GGAGGGTATCTGGGCGCGTGTTCTCACACCCTATGCCGGGAATAACTATGGCATCCAGTTCCTGCCCGAAACAGGGGATGAGGTTTTGCTGGGGTTTCTGAATGCCGACCCCAACCAGGCCATCGTGCTCGGAAGTATGTTCAGCAGTGGCAAGCCTGCCCCGGTAAGTTTTTCCGACGACAATTACAAAAAAAACCTTACAGGCGTCAGCGGGATAAAAATAGAGTTCGACGATGAAAAGAAAAGCATCACCATCGGAAGCCCGGCAGGGAAGAGCATGGAGATAAATGAGGATTCAGGATCAGTTACGATTCAGGATGAGCATAATAATAAAATTGAGATGACCAGTAATGGTATCACGATTTCGTCGGATAAGGACATAACATTCAATGCCAGCGGGGATATAACAATCGGCGGGGCAAACGTGAGTGTTAAAGCCGACTCATCGCTGACCGCCAAGGGGACGGGGTCGGCGGAGATCTCCTCCTCCGGAAACACAGTTGTGAAAGGAAGTTTGGTACAGATAAACTGATGTAGTATGCCAATGGCAGCCAGGGCAGGGGATATGCATGTGTGTCCGATGGTCAACCCGGGCGGGGTTCCCCATGTCGGCGGAACATTGTTGCCTCCGGGCTGCCCTACGGTTATGATCAGCAGTATGCCTGCCGCCCGGGTTGGAGATATGGCCGTTTGCAGCGGTCCTCCCGACTCCGTTGCGATGGGGTCCGCCACCGTTTTAATTGGCGGGGCCCCTGCTGCCAGGGTTGGGGATACTACTGCACATGGTGGGACAATTACCGTTGGTTGCGCCACTGTAATGATTGGCGGATAAAAACAGGGTTATGGAAGAAAACAGTTCGTTCCTGGGAAAAGGGTGGAGTTTCCCTCCGGCATTCAACAAGTTGTCAGCCACCGTGGAAATGACATCCGAGGAGGCTGATATCGGGAAAAGCCTTGAGATCATCCTGACCACTGTGCCGGGCGAAAGGGTTATGCGGCCCCTGTTTGGGTGCAACCTTGCCGGGAAGGTGTTCGAGGCCATGAATACCACCGAAATTCAACAGGTTATCAACACGGTAGCGAAAAGTATCCTGTTATATGAGCCCAGGATCGATGTGACCGATATCTCGCTCGATATTGAAGATTCCCTGGAGGGTAAATACCTGGTCCAGTTAGAATTCGTTATCAGGAGCACCAATTCAAGAAGAAATATTGTATTCCCGTTCTATAATCACGAAGCGACAGAAATGTAAGTTATGGCAACAGAATGTACGGTAACTGAATCGGGCTGGCAGGGAGAGGGGACTACGCAAAACCAGCGCTACCTCTCTGAACTTGACCCCGGCAATATTGAGTTGATGGGATACGGGGTAGAGGAGTGGATGGACTTTGCCTGCAAATTTGCCCGGAAGGTTAATTTCTTTGGTGATCAGGATGCCGGTATGCCGGATGGCACCTGGGAGCCATTTTTCAGGCAGGCCGGGGAGATCAAAACCATTGCTGCAGGCTATGGCGAGGGCAGCCTCGATCCCCATCTTACGCTTTTTGTCTGCTTTTTAAAATTGATGGAGACCAGCAGGTCCCATTTTAACACCCTTACCAAAAAACATCTCGATTTTTACTACAAGGAAGTTTTACAGCTTAAAAAACGCCCCCCTGCCCCCGATTCGGTTTACGCGGTTTTTGAACTGGCTAAAGCTGCCGCAGAACATCGCCTTGAAAAAGCAACCCTGTTGAATGGTGGCAAAGATGCCTCCGGCAAAACCAGGAACTACAGCCTGACCGGAGAAACGGTCCTGAACAAGGCCCGGGTGGCTGATCTTAAAAATATCTGCCTCGACGATTCCGGGTGGTATTATTCCGATGTTGCCGATTCAGGCGACGGAGCCGGCGGTAAATTCCCCGGGGAGGTGAAAAGCTGGGAACCCTTTGGCAGCAATATACGCAAGGCCGCCAGGTATGGTTTCTGCCTGGGTGCCCCATCCCTGAAACTCAGTGAGGGAGCGCGTTCCATTACAGTCAATATCAACTTCGACGATAACCTTCCAGCAAATAATATCTCCTGCACCCTGTCCGAATGTTTCCGGATCGAACTCAGCGGCAGGAAAGGATGGTTCCCGGCAACGATGGATGGTTCAACAGCCGTATGGAAAGGCAATCTTTTTGCATTTACAATCACCCTCGATGAAACTGCCGATGCGATTGTTCCTTATGATTCCGCAAGGCATGGAGCGGGCTGTGCAACAACCAACCCATTGCTGAGAATCTTCTTTAATGACGGCCCCTCTTACCAGGCCGACAGTTACAAGGTATATAAAATTCTGAAAAAAATTACGATTCAATCGGTTGCCATCACGACATCAGCCACATACGCAAAGAACATAGTCGTAAAGAATGATGCCGGCGAGGTCAACCTGAAAAGTCCTTTTTTCCCTTTCGGCCCGACTGCACCCAAAAATGCAAGGATGACCATCGGTTCGGGGGAGTGGGTCGGGAAGGCGATTACCTGCGCCGAAGTCTCCATCAACTGGAAAGACCGCCCCGCCAGTCTGAAAGATCACTATAAAGTCTATACGAAGGAAATGATAAACAAGGGGCAATATGTAACCCCCTCGGAAGATGCGGCCGTGGTCACTGACGATGACTATTTCCTGGTGAATACCGGCTTTATCGGTAAAAACAGGGTAACCTTTCCCGAATCTCCTGACAACCCTTTTGGCATTATTTTCGTTCCGGTTGATTATGGAGAATCCCTGTTCAAATCACCTGCTGTGTTTGATTCGTTCCTGAATGACACCTCTTCCTATGTTCCCAGGATCACGGATGATTACCTGCTGGAGATGAGCCTGGTTCATGGTTTCCTGCATGATGAATACAGCAGGGTGCTTACCTGTTGCGTCATTGGCAACGGAGCATTGCCAAACAAGCCCTATGCACCGTTAGCAGAGAATTTGCTTGTAAAGATTGACACCGAAGAGATCACCTCGGCTGTGTCACAGCAGGTCGAATTGTTTCATCTTCATCCCTTCGGGACTACCATAAACACCTTTTCAACAGCCTCCTCTTTCCTGGTACCCGTTTACCCGCTTGGTGGCGAACTTTATATCGGGCTTGCAGATGCTGAGGAAAAAAGAAATGTTTCGCTGCTTATTCAACTGCTTGAGGGAACCGAAAACCCGGAAACCATCAGCGTTGCCGGCTCTCCAAAAACCGACTGGCATTACCTTGACCAAAACCGGTGGCAGCCGCTTAAACCCGATTTCCTGCTCCAGGATGATACAGCAGGGTTCCTGCAGTCGGGATTGGTCATTGTTACGATCCCCGGGAAACTGGATGCCGGGCAGACGCTTCTGCCATGCGATAAATTCTGGATCAGGGCATCGTTGAAAGAAATGCCTGTCGATTCAGTATGCAGGTTCCTCGGTATCCATGCCCAGGCTGCCATAGCTGGGTTTGATAACAGGGGGAACTCGCTGGAACACCTGGCCAACGGGATTCCAGCTGATACGATCAGCAAACTGCAATCGAGATCGTCAGACATAAAGAAAACGGGACAACCCTATGCATCCTTCGGGGGCTCCCCTGAGGAATCCGACCCCGATTTTTACCGCCGGGTCAGCGAACGGTTGCGTCACAAGCAACGGGCAGTTACCAGGTTCGACTACGAACATATCCTGTTGCAGCAGTTTAACTATTTATACAGGGTGAGATGTTTGAACCACACAACGACCGAAAGCGGCTTTGCCCCTGGGGAGGTGCTTCTCGTGGCAATCCCTGATATTAGGAGCCAGAATGTCTTTGACGTTTTCAAACCCATGGTCAGCCAGGCCAGGATAAATGCCATCCAGGATTATGTCAATGGCCTCAACACCCTGCATGTGAATGCCAGGGTCATATCGCCAACTTACGAAGAGGTGAAAGTCAGCGTAAAGGTGTCATTTTACAAGGGCTATGATGTCAGTTTTTATACGAAACAACTGCAAAATGACATCGCAAGATACCTTGCCCCCTGGGCATATGACCATGATACGGCCATCGAGTTCAACAATACCTGCTATGAAAGCAAATTCATATTTTACATCGAAAAGCTGCCCTACGTCGATTATCTCACCGATTTTACAATGACACACTATGGTCCTGACGGAAAAACACCACTTCCCTTCCGGAAGCAAATAGAGCCATCCGGTCAACAGGGCATCCTGACTTCGGTATCCCCGCTTAAACATGAGGTAAAACCAATAACGCAGCCGCTATGCAAAGCCTAGACGAACATGTCACCATACCTGCCGATACCTCGTCAGGGAATGACCTTGACTTTGATTTCCTGCGAGAGATGGGGCAGCAGTACATCGAGAAACTGGGAAGGAGAATATGGACTGACTATAATATTCACGACCCGGGTATCACCATCCTGGAATTGCTTTGCTATGCGATAACTGACCTTGGGCTGCGTCTGGACATGGATATCCGGGACATCCTGGCATCGAAGGAGGACAATTTCCGGCAGATGCATGAACAATTTGCCTCCGCTGCACGCATACTTACCTGCAAGCCCGTTACATCCTCCGACTACCGCAAGTTATTCATCGACCTTGACGGTGTGAAAAATGCCTGGCTCCGTCCGTTCCGGCTACCGCTGCAGTTAGACTGCGATCCTGAAAGACCGGTTCTCCGTTACGAGCCGCTCATAGGCAACACAAAAAAAACCATGCAGATAGACATCAGGGGATTGTATTCCATCCTGGTCGATTTTGATGAACATGCAGATGAACCGGCGGTGATCCGGAATATTGAAACACTCTACCATCAAAACAGGAATTTATGCGAGGACCTGGCGGAGGTCAGGCGCGTTCCGCTGCATTGCATCAGGGTTTGCGGCGCCATCCAGCTTGAGCCTGGTGTTGACGAGGAGCTGGTACACGCGCAAATCCTTTGGGCGATCAGGAACTATTTTTCACCTGATATTTTACCGTTATCCCTTTCGGAAATGCAGGCGAAGGGATTTGCCCCCGATGAGATATTCAATGGCCCAGTTTTGCAGCATGGTTTTATTTCTGATGAAGATCTGCAAAATTCGGAATTACGGACAGAGGTCAGGTTGTCGGATATTATCCGGCTTATAATGTCGGTTGATGGTGTTAAGGTAATCGAGGATATCAGCATTGACAATGGGCCTGCAGCGGATGCTTCAAAGAGTGACGGTTGCTGCGGCGATCTGAGTATCCTGCAAACCAGCCCGTGGATGATCTGTATACAGCCAGGACACAAGCCATACCTGAGTGACAGGAGCAATTTTACCTATAAAAAAGTCTACCTGCCGGTTGGCATAAATAAAAGCAAGGTGGATGCTTATATCCTGGGTTTTGAAAGGGAATTGCAAAACCGGCTTGACAGGGTGTACGAGGACCTGGCAATTCCTCTTGGAGAATACAGGGATATCGGGGCCTATTCAACAATCCAGCACGACCTGCCTGAAACCTACGGCATTTCCCCGTCTGGTCTGCCTTCGTCAGTCTCTGAGGAACGTAAAGCCCGGGCTAAACAACTAAAGGGGTACCTGCTTTTTTATGACCAGGTCATGGCCCAGTACTTTTCCCATCTTGAGCATGTAAAACAGCTCCTGGCTGCCGATGAGAAACTGAAGCGCATATATTTCTTCAAAGCAGTTGATGATATCCGTGGAATTGAGGAACTTGCCGGTGATCCTTCGTTGTATGAACAAAATGTCAGCCGGATTTTGCACGATCCTGCAAATCCCGCCGACTTCACCGGCCCGCGCGAGCGGTTACTGGACCATCTTCTCAGCCGTTTTGCAGAAGTATTCAGTGATTACAGCTCTGTGATGTATAAACTCTTTGGCCCCTTAGTTGAAGCGGATATTCTCCTGACAAAAAACCGTTTTCTTGAAAAATATGACACGCTCAGCTCTGAAAGAGGACTTGCCTTCAACTATACCCTTGATCATTCCTGGAACACCGGCAATGTGACTGGTTTTGAGAAACGCCTTGCGTTCCTGGCCGGAATAAGGGATTACAACCGCAGGAATCTTTATTCCCATAAACTGTTTATTGAAACCATCCCGAAACTGGAGGATGGAATCAATTTTAACGAATATCGCTGGGTGATCAAAGATGATACGACAACCTACCTGTCGTCGAGGAATGACTTCAGGCTTGAACAGGAAGCCATTGACGACCTGCTCCATTCGCTGAAAATCAGCAGCGATGAGGAAAATTTTCACCTGCACCAGACCTCGGGCGGGCTTTATTATGTCGTTCTCGCCGAGCCTGCCTACCGGGATAATCCCGACTACAGGCATGTGATCGGTAGGCAGTAC
>JBAXFZ010000263.1:0-6351 GCA_037139685.1 Bacteroidota bacterium | reverse complement strand
AATCCCGGTGTTTACCCCGGGACCGCTATACTGACCGCCCAGGGGCAATCCTCCATGCAAACTAAATGGTTGGGCCCCCAGGATGGTTACTGTGTCGAAACAAGTGGTAAAAGTTACATTTGGCGCTGCCCTTTCGCTCATGATGATCCTGGCGGAACTGGCCGGATTACCGGTAACACAATTCAGGTTTGAGGTCATGACACAGCGTACACTGTCGCCGGCAACAGGGTTAAAGGTGAAAGTGAATAAGTTTGTTCCTGCATTTGCACCATTAATTTTCCATTGATAGACCGGCGTCAGTCCGCCGTTGGTTGGTGTTGCGGTAATTGTAACAGATGTTCCCGGGCAGAATGGGTTGGTTGGCGTTGAAATGGTCACCCCGGCAGGCAGGTTAGTGTTGACCGTCATCGTAATGATGTTTGACAAGGCCGGGTTGCCTGTTATGCAGGAAGCCGATGAATTCAGGGCGCAGGATACCTGGTCACCGTTGGCCGGTGAGTATGTGAACGTTGGGTTGTTTGTCCCGGCATTGCCGCCGTTGACTTTCCATTGATAAGCCGGTACCAGTCCGCCATGGTCAGGAGTTGCCGTAAATGACACCGAACTGCCGGCACAAAAAGGATTTGCCGAAGCAGAAATAGAAACGATCACACCAAAAATTTGGTTGACCGTCATGGTAACCGGTGCACTTATGGCAGGATTGCCGGTAACACAGTTGTCGGAAGAGTTTAGCTGGCAAGTAACCACATCACCGTTCAACGGTGTGTAAGTATAGGTGGAATTGGTTGCACCAATAACATTGATGGTATTCACTTTCCATTGATAGGTGGGACTGGTTCCGCCATGGGTCGGGTTGGCGGTGAAGGTGACCGAAGTTCCTTCACAGACGGTATTAACAGGAGTGGAAACGATAATACTGACCGGTAATATCTGATCGACCGTCATGCAGATTGTGTTGGACAAAGCAGGGTTCCCGACCGGACATACAATATCAGAGATCAATTCACAAGTGATGCAATCTCCATTGGCCGGAGTATACGTGAATATCTGGCTGTTCGATCCGGAATTGGTCCCGTTGATTTTCCATTGATACACCGGACTGCTGCCGGGATTTGTCGGGAAGGCGTTAAATGTCACAGGTGTGCCCGCACAGGTATGATTCGATGTTGAAGTAATGGTCAGGCTGACGGGATGAAGCTGGTCAACCGTCATGCATACCTGGTTGGAAGTGGCGGGGCTGCCTGTCACACAGGCAGCGGTTGATGAAACAATGCAAATGACACAATCGCCGGTCTGAGGCATATATGTATAGTCCTTGCTGTTCCCGCCAACAGGCAGTCCGTTTACCTTCCAGGTGTATGAAGGTGTACTGGTTCCCACCAGGGCAGCTGCCGTGTATGTGACCATTGTCCCTGCACAGACCGGGTTTCCGGAGGCGGATATGGTGACGGAAACAGGTATTACCGGATCAACGGTCAGTTGCACTGTATCTCTGCCCATGCAGCCATTTGATCCGTAAACCGTGACCATGTAGGTTCCCGTGGTTCCGGTGGTGTAGGTCTGCCCGGTACCCACATTGGGCTGCCCGGTGGTGAGGTTTCCCCACTGGTAGGTGCAGCCGGCGCAGGCCCCGGCATCGAAGGTGCGGGACTGACCTTCGCAAATGGTTTGATCCGGCCCCAGTGCAGCGGTTGGGGCGGAAAACATGGTTACGTTAACCGCATCCGATGCAGTGCATCCCCAGCGGGTGACGGTCACGGAATAGGTACCGGCTGACTGCACCGTGATCATCCGGGAACTGGCGCCAGTGGACCACTGGTAGGATGTAAATCCTGCCCCGGCATCGAGAATTGTGGAATTCCCCGGGCAGATGGACCGGTCGTTCCCGAGTTCAAGTACCGGGAGGTCCATCACTACCACCGGTTTGCAAAGACTGGCCATGGTCGGCAGCCCTTCATTGGCGATCAGGTGGATGTTATAGGTTCCCGGCTGGGAATAGGAAAACGGGGGAGGCGTAAAGAGGGTCGACGAGGGAACCGATGCACTGGTGCAGGGCGGGAAAGTAAGCCGGCTAAGCGTGCCATTGTCGCGGTTGCAGATATAGGCAAACAAAGTGTCATTCTGCCGGAATATTTCTGAAAACAGGCTGGGCCGGGCCAATGCCCCGATGTTGCCGAGCACGGTTCCTGTTACAGTGCCGGTGATGCCTGACGGGAAAGTAAGCTTGCCAAGCTGACCGTTTACCAGGTAGTTGGTCCAGTAACCTGTTGTGGATCCACAGTCACGTAGCAGGGTTAGCCCCAGTGCTGAGTTGAATCCGCCGGGATTGCCAAGGTTCACCCCGGTGGGGGTGTTCAGCAGGGAGGTTCCGAAGGTGATCCTTGCAAGGGTGGTGCCGCTGGCCATGACCAGAGCATACCAGAGTGAATTCTCCTGGACAAGACAGATTGAGAAGGGTTGTATGAGCACACCGCCCAGGCTGCCGAAATCGGTCACCACAGGAGTGTTTGACAGACTGGTTCCGAAATTCAGCCTCAACAGCTTCTGCCCGGTTGAACAGGTGATAAACCCCAGCCAGGTAGTTCCCTCCTGAGTGATGACCAGTCCATGCGCCATGACGAACGACGGGAATGGACCGAGGTCGAGGGCGGTTGGCGTGTTCCAAAGCGAGTTGCCGAAATCGAGACGGATTAGTGTGTTGAAGCTATTGACAAACCCGTACCAGTTGCCGTTGTCATATTTCACCTGAATACCCTCCTCGTTGAAGTTGATCAGCCCGAAGGTTCCCAGGTTGGTCCAGCTTACCGGGCTGTTGGCGAAACTGGTGCCGTGGAAATAGCGGATCACGCCGACCCCCTGGCAACTGATAAAGGAGAAGCAGTCGTTGCCCTGTTTAACAAGCGTGATGTAGGTGGGGATATTCAGCAAACCGCCGGGGTTTCCGATGTTCACGCCGGTTGGGGTGGTGTTAGCATTGCCGGAACAGAAGTTCCAGTAGTATGTCGAGGCTCCCTGTGTAAGGTTTGTTATGGTCACGGTTCCACCGGTGTATACCGTGTCAGGGGCAGTAAAATCAATGACGAGCGAACTGGTTGTGACCCAGATATCCAATATCCCGGGATCGACGGCTGGGCAGCCATTCGGGGCAGTATAAAACACGAAGACGACCTGGTTGCCCGGGACGTTCCATTGTACCTGGACCCAATTTTCGGAAGTTCCTCCGCCACCCGTGACTGACCCGCCTCCAGTGACGACCCATTGGTAATTTGTCATCCCCGGCTCTGTTGTATAGGTATAGGTAGTCCCAACGATGGCAGTTGAAAATCCGGTGATTACCGGGGTTGGCCTTGGCAATGTAGTGACAAAAAGAGAGTTCGGTTCACCTGTTCCGCACGAATTATGGCCCCTGACCCGCAGCCACCCTGATATAGCTGTGGTACCGAAATCCACGGTGACCGAAGTGGTGTTTTGCCCGCTCATGACAGTCGCCCCGGCAGGTACTTCCCAGGTATAGCCTGTTGCCCCGGGCATGGATGGGATCGAATAATTAACCCCGGTGGAGGGAATGCATACCGGGTTCATCCCGGTTATATGGTCGGCCGAATCGGGAACGTAGCAATCGACGAACTTCACCAGGATCCCGTCGCATACGCCGGCGGAGTTTGGCTGGTAACTCCCGGGTGTCGCAAGCCCGGGGCCCGCCCGCCCGGTCAGGTAGATTGTGTCGCCGATGGTGACGCAGGCTGATCCGCAGTCGGTAATTGTTCCTCCATAATAGGTTCCCCACTGGCGAACCCCGCCGGGATTGAATTTTACAAGGAAGGCATCCAGATTTGGACCGCCGTATACAGGCTGAAAGGAGCCGGGGGTGGAGATCATAGTCTCAGCGCTGGTCTGACCGCAGATAAAAACATTGGCGCTGTCGTCCGCAGCACAACCCCAACTGATGCTAAAGCCTGGTCCACCGTAATAAGTTCCCCATTGCCTGACGCCGGACAAATTGAACTTGGCCACAATAGCATCAGGGTTTCCGATTAGGGCAGGCTGATGACATCCGGGCGTTGAAATATTATTCGTTGATGCGGATTCACCTGAAACGTAAATGCTGGCGTCATTTGAGAAAGTACAATACCAGAGTTCATCCTGTGCACTTCCTCCGTAATAGGTGCCCCACTGCCGCTGTCCGTCGGAATTGAATAAAACCAGGAATCCGTCATTTACCCCCCCGGGGAGTTCCTGCTGAGCACCAGGTGTTGAAATATTGTTTGGGGAACGGGACATTCCGCACATAATGACATGGCTATTCGCGTCTGCTTTACATGAATACCCGCCTTCAATAAGATTTCCCCCGTAATAAGTACCCCAAATCCTTACTCCCTGTGGGTCAAATCTGGCGAGGAATGCATTCGTTCCCATCGTCGAACCTATATTTGGCTGGTGCGAACCAGGCGTACTGATACCGGTTGACGAATGTGCCGATCCGCAGATGAATACATTACCGGAACCATCAGTGGCAACGCTGGAACATTTATCATCCTCTATCCCTCCGTAATAGGTACCCCAGAGCCGGAGACCGTTAGGGTCAAACTTAACCAGGTATCCGTCTTCCCATCCTCCATAGACGGGCTGATGTGATCCTGGCGTCGAAATATTGGTTAAGGATTGTGTTCCACCACAAAGAAAAACATTTCCCGAAGGATCCGTGGCACAATTCGATCCCTCCTCCTGCCCGGTACCCCCGTAATAGGTTGCCCAGAGCGGCTGACCACTACTATTGAATTTAACGAGAAATGCATCATAGTTTCCGCCGTAAGTTGTCTGGCAAGCGCCCGCTGTGGCTACATTACTGGTAGACATGGTATTTCCCGATGAAATCACATTGCCCTGGTTATCAATGCAACAGCTTCCATACTCAAAGTTATCCCAATCCAATCCGCCGTAATAGGTGGCCCATACCCTGCCGGGAACCGGGTCGATCACAAGCGTGGCACCTGACGGCAATGAATTGAGGAGTGCAAATCCAAAAAGATCTTTGCCGAGCGATACAAACCCGACCGATGCCTTGTCATTACTTACTGTTCCGATAAAATGGCTTGCCGGAATTGTTTCTTCGATGGTTCCCTGTGAAGTTTTCATCTCCAGGATGTCTGCAGGAGTTACCCCCGATTCCGCTCCCCGGATATTCATCCTTATGAATGCCAGGTCACCCCCGGGATGCACGATGATGTTGTACTTGAACCCCCTGGTACTGTCGATGAGGAATTCGACATCAATACCGGGATAGATTCCTGTATAGGTGACTTTCCCGAATGATCTCACGTGAGTCACACCTGCGACGGATGTCCCCGTGGTATAATAGTTCGTGTAATTGGACGAGGGTTCCTCAGCAGTGATCATACAATTCCTATCGTAGCCGACAAAGTCGATGTCGATACGATGAAAATGGAAAATGGGAACTTGAGACTTGAGGATAGAATCCCGATCTAACGGGTAAAGCAAAGTAGTGCCCAGGTTTTGAGTTATTGGTTGTGGCCTTGAACTCTGATCGTTGAGTGTTGAATAATCAACGGAATAAACATCATAACTAAACCCGCCATGATGCAATTGCACATCCATCCCCGGGGTATTCAGCAGATAAAGGACTTTTGGGTTAGGCTTGTTATTCTGATCGATGATCTGCCCTTTGTTTTCGATAAAACCACTCCAGGATTTGGACAAAGATTCCTTACCGGATGCCTGGCAGGCAAGGGCAGCATATAACAAAATAAGAATAATCCCATAGCGGAGCATCCGGGGAGCAGATATTTACAAATCAAAGATACGAATAAAGCAATATGGTTGCCCGGTTAATGAGATATGACAAGCTTCACCCGACCGGTCACCTGCCTGTCCGATTCAATAACAGCCAGGTAAATGCCATCAGGTAAATCAGCCACATCCAGAGTGTATCCCTTCAATGCCAGAGTTGCCTGGATCGTCTTTACCTCCCGCCCATACAGATCATACAATCGGATAATGACAGGGTTGCCGTTTGAGATATTAACGAGACTTAGGGTTGTGATATCAGCTGCCGGGTTCGGGTAGAAATAACATCCATTTTCGGCTAAGTGATTATCGATCCCGGCAAAATTTCCATTTGCATCTGTTTTGATCAGCAAAGCATGCTGGCCTGAAGTGGTTGTTTGCTGCACCTGCCCGCAGATAATATTTCCATTGTCTGCTGTAGATTTAATGGAAAGCCCATAAGAATTTTTGTAATTGCCGAAGGTTCTCTGCCAGGAAATTGACCCCGCAGCTGAATATTTTACGAGATATACCCTGTTTGAATCGAAAGTGTTGCCGGAACTTCCG
>JBAXFZ010000262.1:0-6355 GCA_037139685.1 Bacteroidota bacterium | reverse complement strand
CCGTGAGGGGGATCTTTCTGTTAAAAAAACAGCATCAGCCAGCTGGCCGGTCATCACCGTTGACACATCCGCCAGGTTCCAGACCATGGAGGGATTCGGGGCTGCCCTTACCGGCTCCTCCGCCTACCTGCTTCATCAAAAGATGGATGCGGCTGCAAGGTCGAACGTATTAAAGCAACTGTTCGATACAGTCAATGGCATTGGAATCTCATACCTGCGCCTGACCATCGGGGCCTCTGATTTTTCCCTGGCCGACTTTACCTATGATGACCTGAATGCCGGGGAGACCGATTTCAACCTGCAGAAGTTCTCCCTGGGAAAAGACCAGGATGATGTCATCCCTGTTTTAAAGGAGATTATCGGGTTATCCCCGGCCGTTAAACTGCTTGGGTCGCCCTGGAGCCCGCCGGCATGGATGAAGACCAATGGCAGTATGAAGGGGGGAAAGCTGAAAACTGATTGCTATGATGTTTATGCCGCATATTTTGCGCGGTATATCCAGGATATGCAGGGCGAAGGGATCACCATCGCAGCCATAACCCCGCAAAACGAACCGCTTTATGCCACCGCAGGTTATCCCTGCATGGAGATGCAGCCGGCAGAACAGCTTGCCTTTATCGCCAACAACCTGGGACCAAAATTTCAATCGGCAGGGATTCATGCAAAAATAATTATTTACGACCACAACTGGGATAATACCAGTTATGCCATTTCAATACTGAATGATGCGGTTGCCAGCTCCTTTATTGCAGGAACGGCATTCCATGCCTATGCCGGCGATGTTTCGGCCATGAGTACCGTACACAATGCCCATCCCGGCAAAGACCTCTATTTTACCGAGATTTCCGGCGGGGCCTGGGCAACCGATTTCGGCGCCAACCTGGTGTGGAACATGAACAACATTTTCATCGGGACGGCCCTTAACTGGTCCAAAACAGCCCTTCTCTGGAACCTTGTGCTTGACCAGGACCATGGTCCCCGTAATAACGGGTGCTCCGACTGCCGGGGTGTTATTACCTATAATACCTCATCGGGGCAGATAACAAATAATGAAGAATTTTATTCCATTGCCCATTTTTCTAAGTTTATCAGGCCTGGGGCAGTGAGGATATCGGTTGCTGTTGCACAGACACTGAATACCCTCACGGCTGCCGCTTTTCAAAATCCCGGAGGATCAAAAGCACTTGTTATCTGCAATGCGGGATCGTCCCTGACAACCTTCAGCGTGAAACAGGGGTTGCGGAATTTTGCCTATACCATACCCGCTCAGTCTGTTGTAACAATAACATGGTAATTCATTGATCAAATTAACAATAACTTAAAGATCATTCAATATCTTATAACTAACCAAACCAAAAATCATGAAAAAAATGTACTCTGATTGTCTGAAAAACATCAGTTTCGTCAGGAGACTGTTGTTTTTAACAGGAATTCTGTGGCTTGGCATAACCCCGCTGTTTGCCCAGAAAACATTTGAATACACCGGTATCGTCACCGATAAGCAGGGTGAAACACTGCCTGGTGTCAGCGTGGTCATTAAAGGGACTGCTAAGGGAGGTGCAACCGATATTCAGGGAGCCTTCAAAATCACTTCAGAAAACCCGAAGGAAAAGCTGGTTTTTTCTTTTGTAGGATCTGTCACCCAGGAAATTGAAGCTAAAGCCGGTGTCCCTGTCAAGGTTGCCCTTGAGAGCGTTACAGTTGGCCTGTCGGAACTGGTCGTGATCGGTTATGGTACGCAAAAGAAAAGTGTGATTACCGGTGCGATCTCGAAGGTTAAAAGCACCGAACTGGACAATATGCCGATAAGCCGTATCGAGCAGGCCCTGCAGGGACGGACAACCGGTTTGACCATTGCTTCCAGTTCCGGGCAACCGGGCGCCGCTGCGACTGTCAGGGTGCGTGGTACGACCACAATCAACAACAGCGATCCCTTGTATGTGGTGGATGGTGTACCCGTTGACAACGGGGGAATTGATTACCTGAATTCGGAGGATATCGAATCGATCGAAGTTCTGAAAGATGCAGCATCCGCAGCTATTTACGGAACACGTGCCGCCAGCGGGGTTATCATCGTAACCACCAAAAAGGGAAAAAAGGGAAGCATCCCCCTGGGGTCGGGCAGCCTTTCGGTAAATTTTAATGCCTACTACGGCACACAGTCTCCGGCCAAGAAACTGGATCTCCTGAATGCCACTGATTATGCGACATTAAGAAACGAAGCATCTGTAAATTCAGGAGGGAACCCGATTTTTGCCAATCCATCCTCTTTTGGCAACGGAACCGACTGGCAGAGCACGATTTTTAACAATTCAGCCAAAATTTCCAACTATGAGCTGAGTATCAGCGGTGGAAACGACAGATCGACCTACTATACCTCGATGGGGTATTTTTCACAGGAGGGGGTTGTTGCAAGCGATATTTCCAATTATAAACGGTTGAACCTCAGGTTTAATTCGACCCATAAAATCAAGGAGTGGCTGCGTTTCGGAAACAACATCGGCTATTCCCATATCAAGAGCCAGGGCTCGCTCAACACAAACAGCGAATATGGCGGTCCGCTATCCTCTGCCATCAATCTTTCGCCGTTAACGCCTACTATTGTCACCGATCCGGCCGTCATCAAAAAACAACCCTACACCAATCCCAACATCGTTCGGGATGCCAACGGGAACCCATACGGCATCGATACCCTTGTCCAGCAGGAGATGACAAACCCGCTGGCCTACATCAAATCCCACCTGGGCAACTACGGATGGTCCGATAACCTGATCGGCAACATGTATGCCGAGATTGAACCCATCAAAGGGCTGAAGGTGAAGTCGGATATCGGGGCCAAACTGGCCTTTTACGGTGACGAAAGCTTCACCCCGGTTGCCTATTTCAACTCCTCCACCTCTACTGCCAATAATTCGTTCTACCGTGCAAACAGCAAGGGATTGATCTGGAACTGGGAAAATACGGCCTCCTACACCAGGAGTTTCGGAAAACATACCGGGACGGTCCTTATCGGGACCAGCGCATTTGTACAGTCAGCCAGCGGTGTGAATGTAACATATAACAACCTGCCTGTCAATACATTTGCAGAAGCCTCCATGAATTATCCGGGGATTACCGCCGACCATCACGGTGGCGGATGGGAGAATGCCGACCATAAGGTCAGCTCCATGTTTGCCCGTTTTATATACAACTTCAATGAAAAGTACCTCTTTACCGGGATCATCCGCCGTGACGGTTCCTCGCGTTTCGGGAGCAACAACCGCTATGGTATCTTCCCCTCAGCATCCCTTGGCTGGGTAGCCTCCAGGGAAAATTTCTGGCCGAAAAACAAAATTCTGACCTTTTTAAAAGTCCGTGGCTCCTATGGCGTGAACGGGAATGACAATATCGGTGATTTCAGGTATATGTCGACTGTCGGCGGAGGAAGAAATTATACCTTCGGAAATGATAACTACGTTGTCGGATACAGCCCGGATGCACCGGCCAACCCCGATTTAAAATGGGAGCAGACCAGCCAGCTGAATATTGGATTCGAGGCTACCCTTCTGGAAGACATCACCCTCGTCTTTGACTGGTATAATAAAAAAACAACCGGGATGCTTCAGAAGGTCAGGTTACCTGATTATGTGGGGGCCGCAGATGATCCGATCGGAAATGTTGGCTCCATGACTAACAAAGGGGTGGAAATGGAACTCGGGTACCATAAAAAGATTGGTGCCTTCGATCTGAGTCTCAAAGGCAATTGCTCCTACCTGAAAAATGAAATAACCGATCTCGGCGGACTGGAATACCTGCCTGATCTCTCCGCCACATTCCAGTCAAGTGCATACCCCATCAGCAGGACCGCTGTTGGTCATCCACTTGGAGCATTTTACGGATTTGAAACGGATGGTATTTTTCAGTCACTGTCGCAGGTGCAGAATTATGTCGATAAAAACGGGAATATGATTCAGCCCAACGCACAGCCCGGCGATTTTAAGTTCAAGGATCTTAACGGTGATGGCAAGATAACGGCGGATGACCGCACATTTATCGGCGACCCGACCCCAACGTGGTCCTATGGATTTACTCTCAATGCCGCCTGTAAGGGCCTCGACCTGGTGGTATTCTGCCAGGGTGTTGCCGGCAATGATGTGTTCAATGCCATGCGTCGTCTTGATATTACTTCCGCCAACTGGACCTCCGATGCTTTAGGCCGCTGGACCGGGCCTGGAAGTTCAAATACCTATCCAAGGCTGACCACTGGCGATCCGAATAAAAATTTCAGCAGTCCCTCCACATTCTATTTAACAAATGGCTCCTATTTCAGGTTTAAAACGATTCAACTGGGATATACCTTCCCTAAAAACCTGATCGGAAAAATAGGGTTCCAGACTTTACGGGTCTATATCAGTGCCAATAACCTGATCACCATTACCAAGTACAATGGGTATGATCCGGAAATCGGAGGCAGCAGTTACGGCATCGATCGCGGTGTCTATCCGCAGGCCCGCTCGTTTATGGTTGGAGTAAGTGTTGGTATTTAATCACTTTTAAAAAGAAAGACGATGAAAAAAATAAATATTTTTCTGGGTGTTCTGACCCTGGGAATTCTGATCCTGAATTCCTGTTCAAAGGATTTCCTCAACGTGGATCCCAAGGGGACCACGCTTGAATCAAACTACTACAAGAATGCCGATGAAGCTTTCAAGGGACTGGTTTCCTGCTATGATCCTTTGGGAACCGAGTGCGGCGTTACCTATTCAAACAAGATCGGACCGCTCAATTCGGCTTCGGATGATTGTTATGCGGGCGGAGGCAGTTCGTCGGATGTGCCCGCATGGCAGGTTTGGAATAACTTTACAGTTGATGCTGCAAACGGTATCCAGGGCGACTTCTGGAGCAGGAATTTCACAGGTGTTTACAGGGCGAATACGCTCCTTTCAAAACTTGATGCAGTTCCCATGGATGCAACCCTGAAAGCAAGGTTCTTTGCAGAGGCTAAATTCCTGCGGGCCTATTTCTATTTTGACCTGGTTCGCCTTTTCAGGAATGTCCCTCTGTTTACCAAACCTCTTCCCCCTTCAGATTATTTTTCCGTGACACAGGCATCTCCCGCAGAGGTTTATTCCCAGATAGAAAAAGATCTGAGAGAAGCAATCCCTGCATTGCCTGATGCAGTTCCGGTTGCGGAAAACGGGCGTGTTACCAAGATGGCAGCCTATGCCCTGTTGGGTAAGGTTATCCTCTATCAGAATAATGAAAGCCGGATGCAGGAGGCTGCAGATTTGTTCGAAAAGGTGAATTCATCTTCATATTACCACCTGCAGGCCGACTTCAGCCAGATCTTCCGCCCCGATAACAAATTTAACAGTGAGTCGATCTTCGAGATCGTTCATACCGCCAAAGCCATCTCAGGATGGGGCAGCTGGCCCAACTTCGAAGGCAATGTCTATACCCAGATGTGCGGGCCGCGGGCCTATACGGGACCTACATACATCGCCGGCTGGGGATTTAACCCAATTACCCCCGAACTGGTTAACCTCATGAAGCATGACCCGAGATACAAGTACACGATCGTCAACATCGACAGCATGGCGACGGCGGGCATTGCCAAATATGAAAAGGGATACCAGAATACAGGGTATTTTGTTGCGAAATTTGCACCGTTGAAAGAGTTCAAGGATACCATCGGAGGCGACCCGGTACTGAATTACCCGAATGACGTGATGGAGATCCGCCTGGCCGACACCTACCTGATGGAGGCTGAAGCGCTTGTACGCGCAGGTGGTGATGTTTCAAAGGCACAAGGCTACCTTGACCAGGTTCGCGCCAGGGTTGGCCTGCCCTCTGTTCCAGCTACCCTGGATAATATTTACCTGGAGCGTCGCCTTGAACTGGCTACCGAAGGACACCGCTTCTTTGACCTTGTCCGTACAGGTAAGGCCGCCACAGCGCTGGCATCGAAGGGATTTACCCCGAATAAGAATGAGATACTGCCCATTCCACTGTCGGAACTGACAAATACCCAACTGAAGCAGAATCCGGGTTATTGATTTTCATGCTGATTTTTACCCTGCTACCCAACCCTGGTCCTCCGAAATGTATGGGGGACCAGGACTTGGGTAGTTCCATAATCCATTTACAGAAAATGTTAAAACAAATTGGTAAGTCATTGTTGATTCTCTCCCTCTTCCTGGCGGTGGCTTCAACCTACAGCCAGGGGCTTAGGACAAGCGGGAAGAAAATTACCGACCAGAACGGGAACGAGGTGATCCTGCGTGGAATGGGGCTTGGCGGCTGGATGCTCCAGGAACCCTACATGATGGAAATGAGTGGTTTCGCTACTACCCAGTGGCAAATCCGGGCAAAAATC
>JBAXFZ010000261.1:0-6404 GCA_037139685.1 Bacteroidota bacterium | reverse complement strand
TGACAATTTCGATCGATCCGATCGGTTCTTTTATCTTGTAAACCCTGTCAACAATAGCTTTCTTGATAATTCCTCCTGTTAGTTCACGAACCTGTAATAACTGTGGTCTCAGCGTATGTCCATCATAGGTGTTTTCTTCAAAGGCCATGGCCCCAACGATGATTCCCGATTTTCTTGTGTAGGCAAATGAACTCTTGTTTCCAAATTCATATGGCTTGTGTTCTTTTCCCTTGGCAATGCATAAGACGTCCGGTTCATGGATGCTGTACACTTTGTTTTTGTCGTCACGTTGCTGAATCAGAACACGGTAAATCACCTCAAGCCTTTCAAAAAGTTCCTTGTTGGTAATCGGATTCATCTGGGTAACCACATCAGAGTGAATCTTGGCAGCAATCCGGTGTAACTTTCTCTGCATACGCATCCGTCGTTTAAAGTCCTTCGGACTCCTTGAAAAACGCAGTTGATACCTGAGTTTTTTATATCTCCCGTGTGTAAGTCCGTTTCAACTTCAGTCCTTCTGAATTGGCAATCCTCTTGCAATGTCCGATGGCCTACTCATACAACTTGCGATCCGTGGGATAGGTGATATTCTTTTCCTGAACCGTGGTATCCACCCTTACTTCCTTCACCTCCTTGAGGATCACGTCTGTCCCAAACAAAACAATGCTCTGCCTGAAGATCTTCTCCATTCCTTCTTTACCGATCCTGTGCCGGAAGTGAACAAAGTCACTGGGATCAAACGGCAGATTGTATTGAAAATAAATCTCACCTCAAAAGTGCTGCCAGTAAGGATTTTCAAGATACCGGACAACAACCGTTTCGTCTCCCAGATTGTACATCTGCTTCAGGAGCAGCAATCCAACTATGGTCCTGATCGGCACCGAAGGCCTGCCAACGGTTCCGTACAGGGGTGCGAACTCATTCTCCAAAGCATTCCAGTCAATTTTCTTTGCAAGTAAACATAATTCATGCTCTGGATGTACAAAGCTTACCAAGGTCGTTTTGAACATCTCAAGTTGAGGCTGTTTCGGTAATTTTTTCATCATGATTTGCAGGGTTTTGATCAAAAATAATCAAAATCCGGATACAAAATACTATTTCAAAGAACATATGTTATTAACAATCAGATTGTTGATAATTGTTAAGGATCAACTATTTAATAACTGTTTGCACTAAAGGTAATAATTGATCTGGAGACGCACGGTTCCAGCAGAGATGAGACCACTATAATTATTGACAGGCTCATCGATTGCATTCAACCGCCAGTTAAAAATCAGAACTGGATTCTTCTCAGCTGGATTTCAAATATCAGGAGGGCAAAACCAGGTAACTCTAGTGTTTGATTTTTTCATTCCCATAATGAATTCCGGGCTGATGGATTGCTGCTTCAAACTTAATCTGTTTTAATGAATTTGCCTATAAATTCCAGGTCATTGCTACGAACGACAACAAAATAGATGCCGGCAGGCAGTCCGGCAACATTCAGCCTTGCCATCCCGTTGGATACGGCCTGGCGCAGGTCGCTGCGGACCGGTATCCCCGTTATATTTTCAATTTCAACAGTCGTCGTTCCCTTTAGCAGCCGGGGGAAGCGGATGGTGATAACATCGCTGGCCGGGTTCGGGAAGATTGCAAGGGAAGATTTAACCGGTGCAGGTTCAATCCCGCTTGGCCAGCCGGCGGGGTATTCCCATATCCCCGAGCTTTTTTCACTCGCGAACAAACTGCCCCCGGCAAAGTCAAAACCGGTAATGTCCTGGAAACCTGCGCTGGAGATATCCATCCAGGTGGTTCCCGCGTCGTCGGTATAGAGCACCGTGCCATGCGCCGTGCCGGCAAACAGGCGGACGCTCCTGGCTACAATGGCGGTGACATCGATCCCGACCAGGGCCGTGCCGACCGGGATCCATGCATTCAGCGAATCCACCTTTTTCAGCAGGCCGGAGGAGGAGGTTACGAAAATGTCGGTCGTGCTGGCGGCAATATCCCTGATGTCGGGAACGAGGCAGGTGGTGTTTGACCAGGTGATGCCGTCTGAAGTGCTGAACAACCCCTGGTCGGTTCCCCCGTAAAGGATGTTGTTTGCGACCTTCAGCTTATAAACGATCTTTCCCTTCAGGAATTTGTAGCCCCAGTTCTGCCCGTCATTTGATGAGGTATAGATGCCGTCGGCAGTACCGGCATAGAGCAGGCTGCCGAATTTTTCGAAGGTAAAGGCCTCGTAACCGTTAATGCCGGATGACAGGGTAATGGTGCCGTTAGCCGGATCAGCGATCCCGACCCCGTTGTTGCCGGCAACCAGGTATTTTGACCCTGAAAGAAAGGCATCGTTCAGCGACCATGATGAGGTGGTTTCATACCGGAGCCATGATGCCCCCCTGTCGGCTGAGCTGTAGACATTTGCACCGGTCAGGGTTGCCATGCCGGTTGCCGCGGTAAACAACCCCGTGCCGGCATACTTTACATGGTTCACGCTGGTGGCGGAGGCACCCACGGGGAGGGCGGCGGCACTCTGCCATTTGTTATCCCTGTACCTGAATAATCCCAGGTTCTGTCCAAAATGGTTCGAGAGACAGGCATAAAACTGGCCGTTGCAGGCTGCCATGGCGGTGAGGGCGGTATCAACAAAGGGTTGCAGGATTGTGGTCCACAGGGAGGTTTGAAAGTTATACCGTTTTAGACCATACATGGAGAGGTCGGTTGAGTAAAGGTAGGTTGAATCAATCTCAATGAATGCCACATTTTCCTGCACATCGCTTACATAACCCCATGAAACGCCCTGGTCCATTGACCTTTTAACGCCTGAGTCGGTGCCCATGTAGAGCACCCCCTTAAAGGCCTTCAGCGTGTAGTGGTCCTGGAACTGGGGAAAGGCCTTGACGAGGGTCCATGCCGTAAAAACGGTGCCGTCGTAGGAACATCTATAGAGGTTGTCACTCGAATTCCCTGAATTCTGCAGGGCATAGATCTCATTCCCCATTATCGTCGCAGTGATCCCGTAGTTAGCATCGAGTCCCGACGGCGACTGCTGCCAGGTATTGCCCAGGTCGGTTGAATAGCGCACGAACTTGTCCTGGTCGATGACAAGGAGGGTTTGTCCCATGATGCCCATGAACTGGGGCGCGGATGGGCCGGTTTGCTGCTGCCAGCTGGCTCCGCCGTCGTGTGAAATCGTGTAATAAGATCCGTCGGCGATCATGATGAGCCTGTCGGTAAGGGCTACCATGGGCGTTGAAAACCAGGTGGCTGTCATCAGCGGGTGCCATCCCGGGCCCGATGACTTTAACATGGAGAGCCCGGTATTTGTGACCAGGCCGATCGCCTGCGGGGAGGAGAACAGTGCGAAGGTGGTTCCGTCATAATAGGAGCTGGTGCTGGTCCACTGGCCGCTGGATGCGAGTGTAAAAAAGAGGAACAGGACGGGCAGTAATTTTTTCATGGCTTTATTTATTGGAGGGGCGTGGTGATTAATATTGAACCATATAAGGGAATGGTTATGCCGGTTTCATACAAATATATTTCAATTTTCGATTGGGGGGAAGCTGTTGTGAAAATAAAAACAACAACTGGCGGGGCAAAACCGGACGCTGAATCCTTCACTCTGATATGATAGCAATGGAGGGGAATCAAGTCTCAGCTGTAAAGACTTTCCATAGTAGCCGTTTCATCTTTACGAAACCAGCGCTTTGAAGCCCCATATTCACAAGAAAACTTTCATTTTAATCCTTCACAGCACATTTGGTTTTGTTCAGTCCGCACCAACAAACATAAATTTTGATAAAAAGTTTCTCAAGTTGAACGGATTAACAACCTTACAACTTCAGATAACAATTTATAAAATAAAAAACAATAATTTATAACTTTGGGAAGCTAAAATTCAAATTCAGGAAGGCCGCTGTTTAACAGGTGTATAACCATCCATGTAATGAGGTTGTTACTGTTACTTTTTTCATCCACTTAAACTGTTTACCATGCAAATGACGAGAACATTTAATTCGATCGGTCATGGGGGATTTTGCACCGAGGAATTTAAAGGATTCACAATGGTTTATGATTGCGGCGGGAAGAACACTAATATTGTAAACAGGGAGATAGCGCACAGCCTTACAGAAAAACAACCGATTGATGCCCTGTTCATCTCTCATTTTCACCGGGATCATATTAACGGGTTGCCCTATTTGTTGAATAATCACCCGGTTAAAAGAGTTTTTTTGCCATTCCTGTTGCCCGATCAAAAAATTCAATTGCTGATTGAGAACGAGAGAACCGGCAATGCCGACCCGTTCGTAAGTGATTTGATTTCCGATTACCGGGTAACCATTCAAACCTACAGCCAGATAGGCGAAGAAACACAGGTGATTGCCGTTCTGGCAAACAATGAAAACAATAATGAATCAGACCGGGAACCTGTTCGTATCGAGTCGGTTAACCGGGATATCAGCAGCGGGCAAAACATAGGAATCAGCACTTCAGGCGGCACTATTGACTGGGTCTATATTCCCTTTAATTTCATGTACAATAAGTATGCACCTACCCTGGCAGATGAGTTGAATAAAATTGGAATTGACATTTCGAATATTCATAATAAACTCAAGACGGATAAAAATAAAATCGTAACCATATACGAGAAGATAATGGATGGCTCTACGAATTTCAACTCAAATTCATTGGTACTATACTCCGGTCTTATTACATCTCCTTCGGAAAGTGCATTCATCACCTATTTCTCCCATTTCCCCAATTACCATTTCGGATTTGGTGATGACAGGATCTGCTGCCTGTATTCAGGCGATTACAATGCATCAGGTGCTACGGAATGGCACAAACTTGAAACGGCGTACAAAAAATACTGGGATCACATCGGGACGATCCAGATACCCCATCATGGATCTTCCTATAATTACAACAGGGGATTTAACAGTTCTGACGGTATTTATTCAATAATGCATGTCAATAAAAACAGCAGGCACCCCCACGCGACAACGGTAAAGTCCATTATAATGGGTAATGGTTTTCCGGTAATTGTAACGCAGGACCCTGTTACAAGATTTATTGAACGAATTAATTATTGATCCGAGCCATCAGGTATGAATTCCAGGATGTTTTCCCCTCCAGGTTGCCACGTTTAAGGGAGCGTCTTGCTTTGCAACCCTGGAATTAATACAATGCGGCATAAAAGCCCGCTGACATCCTGAAAAATACCCTGTTTAAACCGCGGAAAGCTTGCATCCAAAAACCAGGGTGTGTTTTACCTATTTCCTCTGCAAAGCATGAACGATGGATGAACGATGGTCCAACGATAGCTGAACGATGCAGGAACGATGGGTGAACGGGCAGGAAAATGGAGAAAACATGGCCCGACTCAGAGCGAATGTTTCTCCCCCCACGCGGCCAGCCTGCCGAACTGCTCGCCCATCACCCGGTCGACAATGGGTGCCCAGTGCTGCGTGCCCCCGGGGATATAGCCGCTGATAACATAGGTCAGGGTTATCCTGGAAAAGCCATTCTCCTGCTTTATCACGAAGGTCATGACGGCTGTTACGGCAAGGCTTTGCAGCGGGCCGATGCCGCCCTCCATGCGCAGCATCCTGCCGGGATCGGCATACACGACGATCATGTGCCTTACACTCCCGCCGTTGTCAAGCTTCTCGCAAAAACAGCCGTTGGCCCAGGGCTGGATGGAGAGGTTGGATGCCTTGCCCGACCAGGTATGCTCCGGGTTCCACCATTTGCCGATATCCCTCGAAAGGTATGAATATAGGCTGTCGGGCTGAACTTTGACGAACTGCTCGAATTTCACGGTGAACCCGCCGGAGGTGCTGTCGGTGACGGCAGCCTGCGCGAAAAAAGGAATTATGATAAAACTGACAAGGCAGCCCATCATTACCAGCATATTTTTCATAGATGGTTATTTAAACAAAGTGAAAGAAAACATCTGAGCTGCCCTGCCGCCGGCTGTTCCCGGATCAATGTTTCGGCGCATCCTTTTTGCAGCACGCCGGGAGTTTGTCGTAGGCCGCCTTGTCGAGGGGCACATCGTCGGCGTCGTAGCCCAGCTTCGAGATCTTTTTCCGAAGCACATCGGGGGTGGTTGCCTTTGTATTGTAGCGGATGGTGACCACCTTGGTCTCGACATCGAGCACCACGTCCTTCACCCCCTTTTCATAGGCCAGCCCGTTTTCGATGCGGTCTTTGCACTGCTTGCACATGGCCGAGGTCTTGATCCGGATCGACTCGATCTTCTTTTCCTGCCCGAATGTTGTGGCCGGCGAAACAGCTACCATGACCATCAGGATCAATAAGGAAACAAAAATTTTGCTCTTTTTCATATGATGTTGCTATTAATAATATTGTAACTAATCAGTAGGTTGAAAAATTAACGTTATTAACAATTTTCCGGGTAA
>JBAXFZ010000260.1:0-6415 GCA_037139685.1 Bacteroidota bacterium | reverse complement strand
AAAAAAGTCCTTCCTGTGCATCGGGCTTGATACCGACCCTGCAAAAATCCCGGCTCACCTGCTGGTTCATGACGACCCTGTATTTGAGTTCAACAAGGCGATCGTTGATGCCACACACGACCTGGTTATCGCCTACAAACCCAATTTCGCCTTTTATGAATGCAATGGCACCCGAGGCTGGCAAAGCCTGACCAAAACCATTCAATACATCAATGAAACATATCCCGGGGAGGTATTTTCAATTGCAGATGCCAAGCGCGGCGACATCGGGAATACCTCGCAGCAGTATGCCCGCGCGATGTTCGATCCCGCTTCCTCCGGCATGAATTTTGATGCGGTTACTGTTGCCCCTTACATGGGCGAGGATTCGGTAAAACCCTTTCTCGCCTATCCCGGTAAATGGATTATCGTCCTGGCACTGACCTCAAATAAGGGTGCCGCGGATTTCCAGTTTTTCAAAGACGACGACCGACGCCTGTTTGAGCAGGTACTTGCCAAATCGCAGGACTGGGGATCCAACGAAAACACAATGTACGTGGTTGGCGCCACCAAGGCAGAAATGCTGACCGATGTACGCAAAATAGTACCGGGCCATTTTCTGCTCGTGCCGGGTGTAGGCGCCCAGGGAGGCAGCCTCCGTGAGGTAGCCAGGTATGGTCTTACAAAAGATTGCGGGCTAATCGTAAATTCATCGCGCAACATAATCTACGCCTCCCGGGGCCCCGGATTTGCCGGGGCCGCGAGGGAAGAGGCTTTGAAGATGCAGCAGGAGATGGAAGCGATATTAATGGCTTGAAACCACTTATTACTCAACAATCGTGATCCATCCGTGGGTATCGGGTTCGGTGCCCTCCTGGATGCCTTTAAGTTTATTGTAAAGCTGCTCCGAAACAACTCCAGGCTTCCCGTTTTTACAATATTTATATTCCTTCCCGGTGTCGCGGTCGTGTATCATGCAGATGGGCGAAATTACGGCAGCCGTGCCGCATGCGCCAACCTCCTCAAACTCGTCAAGCTCCTCGACGGGAACATGCCGTTTTTCGACCTTCATTCCCATCTCCTCCGCCAGCACACGCAGTGACATGTTGGTAATGGATGGCAGGATTGATGAAGAATCAGGAGTTATATAGGTGTTGTTTTTAATCCCGAAGAAATTGGCAGGACCTGCCTCGTCAATATACTTCTTCTCCCTCGCATCAAGGAAAATGCAGGAGGCAAAACCATCTGCATGGGCGCGCTCACCAGCACGAAGACTTGCGGCATAGTTCCCACCCACTTTGATGTGACCGGTTCCCAGGGGGGCTGCACGGTCGAAATCGCGTACGATCTGCATCTTCACCGGGTTGAACCCCTCTTTGAAATAGGGACCAACAGGGCCGACAAAAACCATGAACAGGTATTCCTTGGCTGCCTTCACGCCAACCTGGGCACCTGTGCCGATTAGCAGCGGCCTGATATAAAGG
Organism: Bacteroidota bacterium; assembly: GCA_037139685.1. Taxonomy (GTDB): domain Bacteria; phylum Bacteroidota; class Bacteroidia; order Bacteroidales; family FEN-979; genus CAIVAT01. Next base: position 4,952 of record JBAXFZ010000260.1, on the reverse strand, counting down.
GATGCTCCTTCTCCATAAGGGGGCACATATTTCAGGTTGAGTTTTACAGCTTTAAGGACAACTTCGGTGAATAACTCAACCGGGACTTCGGCCATCATGATTCCCTTTGCAGAGTTCAGCATCCGCCTGGCATTTTCTTCCAGCCGGAATATCCTGATCTTGCCATCTTTGCCGGTGAATGCCTTCAGGCCTTCAAATGCCTCCTGCCCGTAATGAAGGCAGGTAGCGGCCATATGCATGGTGATGTTTTCGGAGTCGGTAACTTCAGGTTCTCCCCATTTACCGTCTTTGTAATAACAACGGACATTGTAGTCAGTTTTAAAATAGCCGAACGGCAGGTTTTTCCAATCAATCGTGTTCATATCAGTGGTTTTTTTAGTGTGTGTTTCAGGACGAAATACCTTGTAAAGTTAGAAATTTTCCTGTTGGAAAAATCACATGTCAAAAAAAGATATCCGGGGTTTCTTGTCATTTTGTCAGTAAATGCCGATTGGCACCTGCTTTGATAAACCATCTGCGTGAAATCAAAAACAATCCGCTATGCAAAAAGGTAAAATAAACGTTCAGACTGAGAACATCTTCCCGATTATTAAAAAATTCCTCTATTCAGAACACGAGATTTTCCTTCGTGAGCTGATCTCCAATGCCGTCGATGCAACGCAAAAGCTGAAGACACTGGCATCCCTTGGGAAATATAACGGCGATATCAGTGACCTTACCATCCAGGTAATTCTTGATCCTGAGAAAAAAACAATAACTGTCAAAGACAAAGGCGTTGGCATGACCCTGGCCGAAGTTGACAAATACATCAACCAGATCGCCTTTTCCAGTGCCGAAGAGTTTGTGAAAAAGTTCAAAACCAAATCGGAATCGGAGATGAACGCCCTCATCGGCCATTTCGGACTTGGCTTTTACTCAAGTTTCATGGTGTCGGAAAAGGTGGAGATTATCACCAAGACCTACCAGAAAAAAGATTCCGCTGCAGTGCGCTGGGAATGCGACGGCAGCCCTGATTATACAATGGATGAATCGGACAAGGCGGACCGCGGCACCGAGGTGATCCTCCACATAGCCGATGACTCGAAGGATTACCTTGAAGAGCACACCCTGCTTGGCATCCTGAAAAAATACTGTAAATTCCTCCCCGTCCCCATCCAGTTCGGAACCGAAAAGAGCTGGGAAAAGGTTGAAGGTGAAAAGGATGAAAAGGGCAACGACAAACAGGTTGAAATTGAAAAGCCACGCATCATCAACAATACCAACCCTATCTGGAAGAAGAAACCGGTCGACCTGAAAGACGAGGATTACAAGAGTTTTTACCATGAACTCTACCCCTACTCCTTCGACGAACCCCTCTTCTGGATTCATCTCAATGTGGATTACCCATTCAACCTCACGGGAATTCTCTATTTCCCGAAGGTCAAACGAAACCTGGAGGTCCAGAAGGATAAAATCCAGCTTTACTGCAACCAGGTATTCGTCACCGATTCGGTCGAAGGTATTGTACCTGACTTCCTGACATTGCTGCACGGGGTTATCGATTCGCCAGACATCCCGCTGAACGTGTCGCGCAGCTACCTGCAAAGCGACCCGAATGTAAAAAAGATCTCCAACCACATCACCAAAAAGGTGGCAGACAAGCTGGAATCTCTGTTCAAGGAGGGCCGTCCCGAATTTGAAACCAAATGGGACGATATCAAGGTTTTCATAGAATATGGCATCATTTCACAACCCGATTTCTATGACAGGGCAAAGAAATTCTGCCTCCTGAAAAATGTCGACAACAAATACTTCACATTCGAGGAGTACGAAAACCTTGTAAAACCTGCGCAGCAGGACAAAGATGGCCAGCTCATTTACATCTATGCCACAAACCAGCATGAACAGTACAGCTTTATCGAATCGGTGAAAGCCAGGGGATATGATGTGCTGATGATGGATGGCATCCTGGAGGCCCATTTCATCAACACCCTCGAGCAGAAACTCGAAAAAACGCGTTTCACGCGTGTTGATGCCGACACCGTTGACAAACTGATCAAAAAAGATGAATCGCTGCCTTCAAAACTCAATGAAGACGAGCAGAAATCGATCAGGGAGATGATGGAAAAAGAGATCGACACCAAAAAATTCACCATTGTTTTTGAAAGCCTCAGCGAATCAGAGCTGCCATTGTTCATCACCCAAAACGAATTTATGCGCCGGATGAAAGACATGTCGGCCCTGGGCGGAGGAGGCGGCTACGGCTTTATGGGAGAGATGCCCGAGAATTACACCCTCGTCGTAAATTCAAACAACCCGGTGGTAGGAAAATTGCTTACCGACCCCGACAATGCAAAACAGACAGCTGTCATTAAGCAACTGTTCGACCTGGCCCTGCTGGCCCAGAATATGCTAAAAGGCAAGGATCTTGCTGAGTTTATTAAACGGAGCACCGAGCAGATGAGGTAACCTTTGATTTACGATTTACGATTTGTGATTTTGTAACCAAACCGGAATGGTGCGTCTGATGCAAGGTGTTAATTTTCAACATCATTTTTAACCGTTGACTTTTATTATTAGTAATTTAGCAGAAATTAACCTTAAATCCATTGAATCATGAAATTAAGTAAAGGTTGGATTATCGTTTTAGTTGTTGTCGGACTGTTGATACTGTTTGGGGCAATGACCGCCCGCAGTATTATTGGAATCAACAACAACCTTGTAAGCAAGGAAGAGGGTGTAAACCAGGCCTGGGCGAATGTTCAGAACGTTTACCAGCGCAGGCTTGACCTGATACCAAACCTTGTAAACACAGTCAAGGGGGTTGCCAATTTCGAACAGCAGACACTTACAGCCGTTATAGAGGCCCGTGCCAAGGCTACCAGTGTCCAGATCAACCCCAAGAACCTGGATGAGGGCTCCCTCCAGAAATTCCAGGAGGCCCAGAACGGCGTAAGTTCTGCCCTTGGCAGGCTGATGGTGGTTGTTGAAAAATACCCCGAACTAAAGGCAACACAGAATTTCTCAGAACTCCAGGCGCAGCTTGAAGGAACCGAAAACCGTATCACCGTAGAGCGCATGAAGTTCAACGAGTCGGCACAGGATTACAACACCTATCTCCGGAAGTTCCCTACAAGCATGTTTGCAGGAATGTTCGGTTTCCAGAAAAAAGCCTATTTCCAGTCCCAGGCAGGAGCCGAAAAAGCACCAGAGGTTAAGTTTTAACCGATTGAATAACTTTCATATATAAAAACAAAATGGGTATCGCTGCCAAAGATTTTTTTTCGAAGCAAGACCAGGACGACATCAGGCAGGCCATTATGAACGCCGAACTTGACACTTCAGGGGAGATTCGTGTTCACATTGAAAACAACTGTGCCGGTGATGTGCTCGACAGGGCTGCATTCGTATTCAGGCAACTTAACATGCATAAAACGGCACTGCGCAATGCAGTGCTGATCTACCTGGCTGTGAAAAACCGCAAGTTCGCCATCATAGGCGACAGCGGCATCAATAAAGTCGTTCCTGCTTCCTATTGGGATGATATCAAATCGGACATGCTAAACCAGTTCCGCGAAGGACATTTTTCAGAGGGATTGATCCAGGCAATCACCTCCACCGGGACACACCTGAAAACTCATTTTCCCCATCAGCAGGATGATGTCAATGAGCTTTCGGATGAACTGTCGTTTGGGAAAGACTGAGTAATTTACAGGTTTTAAGGTGGTTGGTTTATCATTTGACAACTGAGAAATTAATATTATGAGCGTGTACAGGAATTTGGCAATCTCGTTTTTTTGGATATTCCTACTGGCCGGTCTTACCCCGGCCAATGGACAGGAGGTCCCTGCAAGGCCCGATCCGCCCAGGCTGGTCAATGATTTTGCAGGCATACTAAAGGCTGATGAAATTCAGCTCCTTGAACGCAAACTTGTTGCATTCAGCGATTCAACCTCGACCCAGATTGTCGTGGTTATTGTTAAATCACTGAACGGTGCCGACAAGCAGGCTTTTGCCTACCAGATCGGGCAGAAGTGGGGCGTGGGACAAAAAGGTAAAAACAACGGTGCAGTGGTGCTTGTAAAACCCAAATACCCAAACGAGCCCGGGGAGGTATGCATCCAGACAGGCTACGGGCTTGAAGGGGTCATTCCCGACGCATTGGCCAAACGGATCGTTGACAACGAGATGATGCCCAGCTTCAGAACCGGTGATTATTATGCCGGGATCAATGCCGGGGTCTCAACCATGATGTCGCTTGCCAAGGGAGAATACACGGCCGAGCAATATACCAAGCGCAGAGGCGGAAAACAGAGCCCCTACGGGCTGTTAATCCCTTTGATCATCCTTGTTGTTGTATTTACCCTTATCAGGGGCAGCAGGGCTAATGGCATGTCGGTAGGAAAGAGTATTCCCTTCTGGACTGCCTTCTGGCTCCTGGGATCGATGGGGCGCGGCCATAGCGGTTCATGGAATGATTTCAGCGGAGGAGGAGGCGGCGGAGGCTTCGGAGGAGGCGGAGGCGGGTTTGGCGGATTTGGCGGTGGCAGTTTCGGCGGAGGCGGTGCCGGGGGGAGCTGGTAGCGAGGTAGCGAAATTGCGAAGCTACCAGGAACACCCGAAAGCCTGTAGTAATTTCAGACAGAAAGCAAATTGATTCAGTAGCCGGATAAATTGAAGTTGTTTAAGCGTCTTTGGATTTTCTATTATGAAGGCTTCCGCGGGATGACCGTAGTGAAGCGACTTTGGGCCATTATCCTGGTTAAATTATTTATCCTGTTTTTCATACTGAGGCTGCTCTTTTTTCCCGATTTCCTGAAGGTCAATTTCAAAACTGACCAGGAGCGCGGGGATTATGTGAGGGAACAGCTCATCAAACGAAAATAAAAAAAGGCTGCCGCGGGATCCGTGGCAGCCTTTTTCTTTTGATTCAAATCAGGTTATTTGGCCGGGGCCTGTGCTGCGCGGGGTTT
>JBAXFZ010000259.1:0-6454 GCA_037139685.1 Bacteroidota bacterium | reverse complement strand
TTCCACCAACGGTGCGGGCGCATTCGGGGCCTCAATCAATTTCATGACCTCCGATCTGCACCAGGATCCCTATGGGGAACTCGACCTTTCCGGTGGATCATTCAATACGGTGAAATCCACACTGCGCTTCGGCACAGGGCTGATGACCGGCAAATTCAGTGTTGACGGCCGGTTGTCGTATATACACTCCGATGGATATATCGACCGTGCATTTTCAAACCTGAAATCATATTATCTTTCGGGAGGCTATTATGGCAAAAAGACAACACTGAAACTGATCACCTTTTCCGGGGCTGAACGAACATACCAGGCCTGGGAGGGGGTTCCCAAAGATTCCCTGGCAACCAACCGCACCTATAACCCGGCTGGAGAGTACCGCGACAAATCAGGAAACCTGGTTTACTACAATAACCAGACAGACAATTATCAACAGGATCATTACCAGCTGATTTTTTCACAACTGATTGCCCCACGGCTCAACTTCAATGCGGCCCTACATTATACAAAGGGAAAGGGTTACTATGAAAATTACGAGTCGCAGGCCTCCCTCTCTGCTTACGGACTGCAACCCGTTGTTTTTGACACCGTTACCATTTCATCCACCGACCTGGTCAACCGCAAAATGATGGACAATGATTTTTACGGGATCACCTTTTCGACAAACTATTCGGTTCCCGGCAAACTTAAACTAACGGCAGGCGGCGCATGGAACCGTTATTACGGACGTCACTTCGGAAAAATCATCTGGGCTGAATACGCTTCAGACGGAACCAGCGACCGGAACTGGTACTACAATACCGGTATCAAAACCGATTTTAATATTTATGGAAAGATCAGTTACCAGCTGTTCAAAAAGCTGAACCTTTTTGCCGACCTACAATACAGGCGTGTACATTACAGTATGAATGGGACCCTCGACGATCTGAGAACTCTCGACCAGACCCATCGGTTCGACTTTTTCAATCCAAAGGGAGGGGTGTACCTTACCCTCGACAAACACAATGACCTGTTTTTTTCGGTCGGCATCGCCAACCGCGAACCCAGCAGGGACAACTACAAGGATGCCGACCCAACGCGCATTCCTAAAGCCGAAAGGCTTTATGATTTTGAACTTGGATACAGCCTCAAACAACCGCTATTTTCAGCCGGTGTCAATCTTTATTACATGAACTATAAGGATCAGCTTGTGTTGACCGGCGAAATCAACAACGTGGGGGAAGCCATCATGGTAAATGTCCCACGGAGTTACAGGGCCGGCATCGAACTAACGGCCGGGATTGAATTGTTCAGAAAAATACTTGAATGGAACGTCAATGCCACATTCAGCAGGAACAAGATTATGAACTTCACCCAGTTCGTGGATACCTATTCGGCAGACTGGACGCCAACAGCCCAGAAGACCAACTACCTCGGGCAAACCGACCTCTCCTTTTCTCCGGATGTGATCGTTGGCAGCATCATAACCTGCAGGCCAATGGCTCAATTCTCGTTCAATTTCACCTCGAAATACGCAGGCCGGCAGTATATCGACAACACCGGAAGCAGGAGCAGGTCGCTCGATCCCTATTTTGTCAACGGTTTTGGGATTCAATACTCGGTTAACACGAAAGTCTTCAGGGAGATTGGGTTTAACCTGACTGTCAACAATATTTTCGCCCGGAATTATGAGACAAACGGCTGGGTTTATCCCTATTACCTGGGAGGCCGGTATGCCGAGTCAAACGGCTATTTCCCGCAGGCCATGACCAATTTCCTTTTTGGGATATCGCTGAAGATCTGACCAGACCGTTTCGTATAACTTGCTCATCTGGTAAAAAATTGGTAACCTTGCATTGGATTCAAACTGATGATCAAAAAACCCGCCGTATGAAATCAAAAATCCTGATTTACCTGGCAATGACCTGTATGGTATTGCTCTCTTTCCCTATATTTTGCCAGCAATCGGTTGTCGACCTCACCACGCCCCTGGCTGTTGATCCAAATGTAAGGATCGGCAAACTCGACAACGGGCTGGTATATTACATCAGGCAAAACAAAAAGCCGGAGAAAAGGGTTGAACTGAGGCTGGTTGTAAATGCCGGCTCCATCCTCGAAAATGATGACCAGCAGGGACTGGCCCATTTCATGGAACATATGAATTTCAACGGAACCAAATCCTTTCCGAAAAATGAACTGATCGACTTCCTGCAGAAAACCGGTGTCCGCTTCGGTGGCGACATCAACGCATATACAGGTTTTGATGAAACCGTTTATATGCTGCAACTGCCAACCGACGACACTTCCCTGGTGGAAAAGGGCTACAAGGTACTCGAGGAATGGTCGCATGAGTCGCTGCTTGATGATCGGGAGATCGACAAGGAGCGCGGTGTAATTACAGAAGAATGGCGGCTCGGGCTTGGGGCGCAGGACAGGATGATGAAGAAATTTTTCCCGGTCATCTTCAAGGATTCCCGCTATGCCGAGCGTGTACCTATCGGCAAGGTTGAGATCATCCGGAATTTCAAACACGATAAACTTCGCGATTTTTACCATGACTGGTACCGCCCCGATCTGCAGGCCGTGGTGGTAGTTGGAGATATTGATCCTGCAGCGGCTGAAGCCAGGATCAGGGCCCATTTTGGAAAGATTCCCGGCCCCGTATCGCCCAGGGAGCGTGTAACCTACGACATACCCGACAACACCGAACCACTTATAGCCATTACAACCGATAAAGAGGCAACAGACAATTTCGTATTGCTGTTTTACAAACATCCATTGCATGCAGCCAGGACCCTGGCCGATTTCCGCGAGAATATCATGGGGGAGCTGTTTACAGGAATGCTGAACAACCGTTTCAGCGAGATATCGCAGAAGCCCGAATCTCCCTGTGTATTTGCCGATGCCGGTTACGGCCGCTTCTTATCACGGACTAAAGATGCCTACATGGTGAATGCAATGGCCAAAGAGAACCAGATCGGCAAAAGCCTGGGGGTTCTGCTTGCTGAAAACGAACGTGTAAAACGTTTCGGGTTTACGCAAACCGAATATGACCGCCAGAAAGAGGAGATATTCAGCCAGTATGAAAAAGCTGCCAAGGAGTTTGATAAAACAGAGTCGATGGCGTTAAGCAATGAGTATGTGGGCAACTACCTCTCACAGGATGCAATTCCAGGGGCACCGAAAAAATTCAAATACCTTAAAAACCTCCTGCCGGAGATAAAACTCAGTGAAATCAACGACCTTGCAAGGAAATGGGTTACCGATAACAACCTGGGTCTGCTGATCATGGCCCCCGAAAAGGAAAATGTCAAAGTGCCGACAAGGGAAGAGGTCCTTGCCATTATCGGCCAGTCGAAAACCCTGCCCCTGAAGGCTTACGTGGATAATTTCAAAGCGGAAGCCCTTGTAAAAGGCGAGGTTCAGCCAGGGAGGATCGTGGAACGCTACGAGAACAGGGAGCTGGGATTTACCGAACTGAAACTTTCAAACGGGATCACTGTTGCCCTGAAACCGACCACCTTTAAAAATGATGAAATTCTAATGTCGGCCTATAGCCCGGGTGGAAATTCTCTCTATCCCGATGATCAGTTCATGTCGGCCAACTTTGCAGCACAGGTTATTGAGATGAGCGGGGCCGGAAATTTCGACAACATTGAACTTCAGAAAAAGCTGAAGGGTAAGAATATAGAGGTTAGTCCCTATATCGAGGACTACAAGGAGGGGTTTACCGGTAAAAGTACGCCGAAGGACTTTGAGACCATGATGCAGTTGGTATATCTCTATTTCGGGCAACCCAGGAAAGATACCACCGCCTTCAAAGCCTTCATGTCGCAGATGGAAAACCAGATGAAGTTCATGAAAAGCAGCCCCATCATTACCTTTTATGACACTTTGTTCAAAACGGTTTACCCCAGTTACAAGCGGAAAGTCATCTTCCCCTCCCCTTCACAGCTTAAGGAGGTAAACCTCGACCAGGCTTTTAAAATTTACACCGACCGTTTCGCCGATGCCGGCGATTTTAAATTCTTCCTGGCAGGCAATTTCTCAATCGATTCAGTTTCGCCGCTCATCGAAAAGTATTTCGGGAGTCTACCTGCATTGAACCGGCATGAAACCTGGAAGGATACCTTTCCGAAGATAGCCCCGGGGATCACAAAGGTGACCTTCAACAAGGGAACCGACCCGCAAAGCATGGTTGGCCTGGTGATGTCGGAAAAAATAGAATGGAACGAGAAGAATGCGCTCTGCCTTTCGATGATTAAAGAGATTTTAAGCATCAAGCTGATAGAGGTGATCCGTGAAAAAATGAGCGGGGTCTATTCCCCCCAGGTAATGATCACCCTCGAACAATATCCCGTTCCCCATTATGCGATGATCGTTATGTTCGGTTGTGCACCTTCAATGACAGAAAAGCTTGCAGGTGCGGTGTTCGGCGAAATTAAAAAGATCAGGAAGAAAGGCCCAACAGTCGTTGACCTTAAAAAGGCACAGGAGTCGCTGATCCGCGCCCGGGAAACCGATCTCCAGAAAAATGAATTCTGGCTTAAAAAAATCGAGTCTTTTTATTACAACCACGATTTGCCGAACTCTGTGAGCACCTTCAGCAATCGTGTGAATGCAGTCACGGTTGATGATCTTAAACAAACTGCAGCAACCTGCCTGTTACCCGATCACTATGTGCATGTGGTATTGATGCCGGAAAAAAAATAGATGGAAAAATCAATCAGTATAAGAAATAAAAAGGCTTCACACGAATATGTTCTCGTCCAGGAGGTTACAGCGGGAATCCAGCTTACCGGGACCGAGATCAAATCGATTCGTGACGGCACTGCATCCATTGCCGACGGATACTGCACCTTCACCGGTACTGAACTCTTTGTGCGCAACATGCATATCGCCGAATATTCACTGGGGACTCATTACAACCATGAGCCTAAACGCGACAGGAAACTGCTGCTTACCAAACGCGAGCTTAAAAAACTGGCCATAAAGGTCAAGGAGCGCGGTTATACCATCATCCCTGTATTGCTGTTTATCAACGAGCGGGGACTGGCCAAACTGACCATCGCACTTGCGCGCGGAAAACATTCGTATGACAAGCGGGAAACACTCAAGCAGAAAGATCACCAGCGGGAGATGGAAAGAAATGGCTAAATGCCAGATCGTAATCATAATTTGTAATTTGTTCCGTTCTTTGTGTTTTCTTAAAAACTTTGTGATCTTTGCACAGGTATTCTGCAGCTTCCATTGGACATTATATCATCCCCAACGAGGCTAAGAGCCGTAAAAGAGCATCAAACCAATAAAAACCAACCAGGATCAAACTATGAAAAAGCAGCATATTATTATATTTCTTATACTTTCACTTATCTTTTATTTTCCCTCGTCGCTGCTTGCCCAGGGACCGGAAAACAGTACAGGCAGGGATGGGAAAATAAAATGGTATTCATTTGAAGATGCCTATGCCCTTTGCAAGAAGAAACCCAGGAAGATGATTGTGGATGTTTACACCGAATGGTGCGGATGGTGCAAGCGGATGGATTCGGAGACCTTTACAAACCCTGTTATCGTCAAGTATATGAACAGCCATTTCTATTGTGTGAAACTTGATGCCGAACGCAAGGATACCATCATTCTTGACGGGACTAAACTTGTCAACCCCAATCCTGCCTCTAAACGCAGCACCCACCAGCTTGCCAATCAATTACTGCATAATTCGATGTCGTATCCCTCTTACGTGTTTTTAAACGACAGGGGAAACTTTATCACAACGGTTCCCGGCTATCATCAGCCCCGTGAATTTGAAGCAATTCTTTCCTTTATCGGTGAGGATGCCTATGTGAAATCGACCGCCGAGGAGTTTCAAAAAACCTTTGATGACTATATTTCCAGGTTCAGGGGAGAGATCAAATAATAATAATCCGGATACAGAAAGTTTATAAAAATGAAAAAGATATTCCTTTTACTGATTCTCTCAATTTCCATCTTTCACCCCGCGCATCTGCAGGCACAGGGTCCCCTGAAACCACCGGCGAATGAGGCCAGGATTAAATGGTACACTTTTGAAGATGCAATCAGGCTGAACAAAAAAAATCCCAAAAAAATGGTGGTTGACATGTACACCGAATGGTGTGGCTGGTGCAAACGAATGGATGCCGAGACCTTTACCAATCCTACGATTGTTAAATATATGAATTCACACTTTTACTGCGTGAAGTTCGATGCCGAGCGTAAAGACACCCTCGTGGTGGATGGCGTAAAATATGTTAACCCAAATCCCAAAAGCAACCGCAGCACACATCAGTATGCCGAACTGCTGCTCAGGCACCAGCTTTCCTATCCGTCATATGTGTTTTTAAACGAACATCAGCAGTCGGTTACCGTAGTTCCGGGATACCACCAGGCAAAGGAATTCGAGGTGATCCTGTCCTGGTTCGGAGAGGATGCCTACCTGACCAAAAAGTTTGACGAATAC
>JBAXFZ010000258.1:0-6459 GCA_037139685.1 Bacteroidota bacterium | reverse complement strand
TAGGAGCCAATGGGTCGCGTGGCGGGCGCTGATCCTTTGGGGGCATAGGGCCACGGGGATTTTGTAGTTCCCTGGGTGGTCGCTGGTCGCGGGGCGGACGCTGATCGGTTTTGTCTATTGGTCCGGTTTTTACTGTGGGGGTCTCAGTAACCGGCGATTCGTTGAGAGTCCCCTGAACATTTTGGTTACGGGGCTCCCGGGGAGCGTCATTCTGATCTTTGCGCGGGCGTCCGCGAAATGGCTTGGCCTGCTCCTGTTTTTCTTTGTTTAAAATATCGTCTGAGGGATTCAGCGCCTGATGGTCCAGAATTTTGTATATAAGATCCTGTTTTTCAAGTTTTTCAACTTTGGGAATGTTGAATTGTTTGGCAATCACTCTGATCTCCGACAGCTCTTTGCTGTCGAGGGAAATAATGTCATACATGATTTATAAAATTTAATTGATTGAATAGTCAATTTAAAAATGAACTATGGGTTTGAAGATAAGGATTGAAATGGATTGTAATTGCAAAAAGAAAATGCTCGTGGGGATTAAAATCGCTACAAAGATAGAAAATAATAATGGATTGTCAAGTTTTTTTCCATGACCACTTTCCTGCCTAAGGAAATCTTTCCTAATTTCGCACTTTAATTAACGTTATTCCTATGTTACAGCGTATTCAATCCGTCTTCCTGGTTATCGTTGCACTTGCCTCAGTCCTGCTGTTCTTCTTTCCGCTGGCAAATTATTACAACGATCTTCACGGCAACTATAAATTTTTTATCTACGGTATCAGGTACATGGACCCGGAGCCTAAGGTCCTTTTCGGTACTTTTTTCACGGCTCCCCTGGTTTTCCTTGCAGCGGCCTCCTTCATCTTTTCAGTGGTCACCATTTTCCTCTATAAGAACAGGTTTCTGCAGATCCGGATCTGTGCCTTCAACCTCATCACCAATATCGTATTCATCATGGTGGTCTTTTTCTTTTATGCCACCCGGATCCAGTCGATGACCCAGATTGAACCCGATTACAATTATATCGGCATGGCCCTCCCGCTGGTATCAATCCTGTTCCTGGTGCTCAGCAACAGGGCTATCCGCAAGGACGAGGCGCTGGTGAAGTCGGCGGACAGGTTGAGGTAGCGAGGCAGCGAAAAATTATTTCCTGGGCAGGTCGATGATTTCAAGGTCGCGCATGTTGTTCCCGTCAATGACAAGGCGCACGGCGGTAATGGATTTATGAATCCCGTATTTTCCCGCCGCCCCCGGGTTTATATGCAGCAAACCGTACCTTTTGTCATAGATCACCTTGAGAATGTGCGAATGTCCGCAGACAAACAACAGCGGCCGCTGCTCTTCTATCATCAGCCTGGCGCGCATGTCGTAACGGCCCGGGTATCCACCGATATGGGTCATGAGAACCTTCACCTGCTCTGCCATGAATGTCACCGACCCGGGAAATTCAGCCCTTACATCCTGCCCGTCGATATTGCCGTAAACCGCCGTCAAAGGCTTGATTTCGCGCAGCTGGTTTGCTATCTCAATGTTTCCCATATCCCCGGCATGCCAGATTTCATCCATGCCGGAAAAAAAATCAATCACCCGCGGATGTACATACCCATGCGTATCTGACAAAATACCTACTTTTTTCATTACGGGCCCTTTGAAATTGACCAGGCAAAGGTACAGATTGAGCCGATCATTTAATGACTCCCGTGATGAATCCCGGTCCGCTAATTTTCACCATATTTATCATGATTGGGTTAATTAACCTATTTTTGTTCCTTCATAGTGGATTTTTCAATGGAGAGCGCCGTTATCATCATTTTTGGATTGTGTTTCATCGCAGGGTTTATCCTGCTTTACCTGAGGCTGGGCAAAGCAGGAGGCGGCAATAATGCCATCCTGGAGGAGGAGCTGAAAGCGCAAAACGACCTTCTAGGGAAAGAAAAAGCCACCCTTGGGGAGCGGGCCCGCATATTGCAGGAGCGGCTTGACGCACTCGTGGTTCATTCAGCAGAAAAAGAGGCCTCGCTGCTTGCCCTGAACATTGAACTCTCCGCCCTTACCGCTGACCACGTTAGTCTTCAGAAGAAACTCGCGGAACAGAAGGCCGATCTTGAGAAGATCCAGGAGAGGTTCCGCATGGAATTTAAAAGCCTTGCCAACGATATCCTGGAGGAAAAAACCCGGAAATTTACGGAGCAGAACAGTACCAGGCTTGATGAAATTCTGAAGCCCCTGGGAGAAAAGATCCGGGATTTTGAAAAAAAGGTCGAGGAGACCTACGACAAGGAATCCAAACAGCGTTTTTCACTCGAACGCGAGATCAGGAGCCTGGCCGAGCTGAACCAGCAGATCAGCCGGGAGGCGAGCAACCTTACCAATGCACTCAAGGGGCAGGCTAAAACCCGCGGGAACTGGGGTGAGATAATTCTTGAAAGCATCCTTGAGAAATCGGGACTTACCCGTGACCGCGAATTTTTCGTTCAGAAATCCTATACCAGCGAACATGGAAAACGGATGCAGCCGGATGTCATCGTGTCATACCCGGGCGAACGCAACGTCGTGATTGATTCTAAGGTCTCGCTGGTAGCTTATGAGCGTTATTCCTCGGCTGATATGCGGGAGGAGCAGGAAACCGCCGCCCGCGACCACCTGCTTTCGGTACGCAACCATATCGCGGAGCTCAGCAGCAAAAACTACCAGGATATCTACGCGCTGAAAAGCCTTGATTTCGTGATGCTTTTCATGCCCATCGAACCGGCCTACATGCTGGCAGTGCAGTATGATCCGAACCTGTGGAATTATGCCTATGAAAAGCGTATCCTGCTGATCAGCCCGACAAACCTGATCGCCGCCCTGCGGATGATCGCAAACCTCTGGAGGGTCGAATACCAGAATAAGAATGCCATGGAGATTGCCCGCCAGAGCGGCGAACTTTATGATAAATTCACCGGTCTCCTGGAAGACCTGGTGGATGTGGGTGCAAAGATCGACAGCACGCGCAAAGCCTATGATGCATCGATGAATAAATTGTCAACCGGCAAGGGAAACCTGATACGGCGGGTCGAAAACATTAAATCGCTTGGAGCAAAGGCAGGGAAAGAGATCCCGAAATCGCTGCTTGAGATGGCGGAGGAGTAGCAAATATGAACGATTAACGATTTTGGTTAATTGAAAGTTGATTAACAAACATATACAGGAGAAAGCGTTATGAAGAAAGAGACATACATTTATGGCATCAGGCCGTCGATAGAGGCCATCAAGGCGGGGAAAGAACTTGAAAAAATATTTCTTCAGAACGGGCTGAAGGGTGACGGCTTCCGTGACCTGTTCACGCTGATCAAAGACCTGGAGATTCCCTACCAGTTTGTCCCGATTGAAAAGCTCAACCGCCTCTCGCGCCAGAACCACCAGGGGGTGATCTCCTATGTGTCGGAGATAACCTACCAGCGCATCGAGGACCTGGTTCCCTTTGTGTTTGAGCAGGGCAAAACGCCCCTGTTCCTGATCCTCGACCGTGTGACGGATGTGCGCAATGTCGGGTCCATCGCCCGTACAGCCGAATGTGCGGGGGTCGACGGACTGATCATCCCGGCCAGGGGATCGGCCCAGATCAACTCCGATGCCATCAAGACCTCGGCGGGCGCTCTCTACAAACTGCCTGTAGTCCGTGCCCAGAACCTCAAGGAAACGATCCAGTTCCTAAGGGACAGCGGCCTGACAATCCTTGCGGCCACCGAGAAGACCGAAAAAGAGTACACCACGGCCGACTTCAACAGGCCCCTGGCCCTCATCATGGGATCGGAGGGAGAGGGAATTTCGGAAGAATACCTGAAACTCACCGATGAACTGATGCGCATCCCGCTGCTGGGTGAGATTGAATCGCTCAATGTATCCGTGGCAACAGGGGTGATCCTGTTTGAGGCGCTGCGTCAACGTAATCTTAAATAGTGCACCGGAATGAAATACCTTTACAAATACACCCCCGAAATCATCCTGGTCATTTACATCCTGGCCTTCCTGGGGTTTAAATCGCCCGGGCTGGCCATTGACCGCGTGATCGACGGAGACGGCAAAGGCTACTATGCCTATCTTCCCGCGATCTTTATCTATAAAGACCTGCAATTCAGCTTTACAGACAAAATTGATTACCAGTACTATACCGGCAAACCCGTCCCCGGTGATTTCAGGAACAATTACGGGAGCCGGAAGGTGGATAAGTTTTTTCCAGGGATGGCTGTTGTCTGGCTTCCCTTTTTTCTTTTCGCACACGCAATGGCGAGGCTCGAACTTTTCCCCATGGACGGGTACTCACTGCCATACCAGTACTGCATTGCCCTGTCGGCATTGCTCTTCCTGTGGCTGGGGCTCCGCTGGCTCTCAAAGCTTTTGAAAAAATTCGGTTCAGACGATCGTACAGCCGCTTTTATCACGGTGGTCATCGCGTTAGGGACAAACCTGCTTTACTATACGGTTATTGAACCCTCGATGACCCATGTCTATTCCTTTGCCCTTATTGCAGCCTTTGCTTATACTACCTTTAAGCTATTTCATGAATACCGGCCGAAACTGTTTGTAAAGTCCCTCCTTTTGCTGGTGCTTATTTTCCTCATCCGCCCGTCAAATTTACTGGTCCTGGTCCTGGTTCCTTTCCTGGCCGGAAGCATGGAAACCTTCAGGAGTACCGTGAGCCGGGTTGTTTCTGAACGAAAGGCGCTGATCCGCGGTGTCATCCAGGCGATGATCCTGCTTTCGGTCCCGTTTGTCCTGTGGTACCTGCAAACCGGCAGCCCGCTGGTTTACAGCTACGGGAAGGAGAAGCTGAACCTGCTGCATCCCCATATGCTGAACATTTTATTCAGTTTTAACAGGGGATGGTTTATCTACACGCCGTTGGCACTCATCACACTCGTTGGATTTGTACCACTCTTCCGGCAAAACCGGTTCAGGTTCTACCTGCTTGCAGCTTTTATGGCATTGTTCGTATTTGCCGCCTCCTGCTGGTGGATGTGGTCGTACAACTCGCAGTGCGGCCAGCGTGTATTCATTGATATCTATATCGTAACGGCGATGCTGCTCCTGTTTTTCTACCGGGATTTTCAAAACGCGATGGCAAGGAGGATTGTTTCATCAGGGATCATCCTGCTGGTGGCCCTGAACCTGCTCCAGTTCTTCCAGTTTTCGGAAAAAGTGTTTCCAGCCTATCCCATCACCGGAGCCATTTACAGGGATTCGTTTTTCAGCCTGTCGCCCAAAGCCAGGGTATTTATCCCGGCAGATGCCATCGCCGGCAAAAGGAGCCTTGAAAATGATATGGAGGCCAACAGGGGGTCTTTGTGGATGAACCAGGTTACCAGGAGCGAAATGGCCGCCCACCTTGGAAAGTGGTCATCGCTGGTAAATAAAAAAATTCCATACAGTGTTGGTCCTGAAACCCGGTTCGACTCCCTTTTCACCACCCGGAACCGTATGATCCTGGTCCATGGCTGGATCCTTGCCCCGACAGCGGTTTCCGGGATAACGCTGGTGGTCGATTACCAGTCGGAAGGCAAAAGCGTCAGCTACAACCAGGTAACCCTCGACAGGTTTGTCAGTGCGAAAAAATGGGTCATGGCGGAGGCCGGCATCACCGTGCCTGCAAACCTGCCGCCGAACAGCACTGTGAAGATCTATTTTTATAACCCGTCGGCATACTACACCTTTTTTATTGACGACCTGACCGTCGATTTCCTTTCGCTGAAGGATGACCCTGCCCTGAGGGAAACCGACGGGGTCATTATGGCACGGTGAGCGTTTGGATCAACCCGGTATTATTCACTGAACTGATTTTAATTATAATGAGGCCCATGTACATTCTTAAAATCCAGGGTAAAGGCAAAGTTCCGGACCACATCCAGCTCCGTGACGGGATGTTCAGGATCGTTGCCTATTTTAAGATAACCAACCCGAAAACATCGCTTGCCCGCTGCAACCTGCTCCATAAAACCGATGAGATCCTGCGGATAGCAAACAGTATTGAATATGGCAAAATCATGTTGCTCGACCTTTAACCGCTCAATCCGCAACAATTCATTATTTTTGCCCAACATGAACTGACCAGTATGACCGGCGAAACCATAATAGAACTCGATAAATTATCTGTTTACCAGAATGAGAACCTCATACTGGCGAATGTCTCCCTGACCATCCGCAGCGGGGAATTCCTCTACCTGATCGGGAAAACGGGAAGCGGGAAAAGCAGCCTGCTTAAGACCATCTATGCCGAACTGCCAGTCAAGGTTGGTTCAGCCACTGTTGCCGGCTATGACCTGCGGAACCTGCGGCAGAAAGAGGTCCCGTTTTTGCGCAGGAAACTGGGGATTGTATTCCAGGACTTCCAGTTGCTGATGGACCGCTCGGTAAACGAGAATCTATATTTTGTGATGCGTTCGACGGGATGGAAAGAGAAGCGGCAGATGCAGAAGCGGTTGCTGG
>JBAXFZ010000257.1:0-6472 GCA_037139685.1 Bacteroidota bacterium | reverse complement strand
CTTATAACCCTCGACCACAATGCCCCCCCGACAAACTCAAAACTCGCCAACGATTACCAGGTCATCCGCGAATTCGTTGAAAAGTTTGGCATCACCAAATTCCATGATGCCGGCGACGGGATCTGCCACCAGCTTATGTCGAATTATGCCAGGCCAAAGATGATCATTGTTGGCAGCGACAGCCACACCAGTACGGCCGGGGCATTCAACGCCTTTGCCGCAGGAATTGACCGCACTGAGACCGCCGGTTTGTGGAAACAGGGAGAAACATGGTTCCGCGTTCCTGAATCGATCAGAATAACCCTGGAGGGGGCACTGCCAAAAGGGGTGTATGCAAAAGACCTGGCCTTGTGGATTATCGGCATGATCGGCTCCAGCGGCGCCGATTACATGTCGATCGAATACCATGGCGACGGTGTTAAAACCCTTACGATCTCCGACAGGATGGTCCTGTCGAACCTGGCTTCGGAAATGGGTGCGAAAAATGCTGTATTCCCCGCCGATGAAGTGCTGGAGAAACATTTTGGTCATAAGCTTGATGGATTATGGGCCGACCCGGATGCAACATACCTGCGTGAAATTGAGATAACCCTTGATGACCTGTTCCCGGTGGTTGCCGCCCCGCACCATGTCGACAATGTCAAAGCCGTTTCAGAGGTCAAGGGCACCAAAATTCAGCAGGCGCTGATCGGAACCTGCACCAACGGCCGTTTGCAGGATCTGCGCGAAGCCGCCGAAGTGCTCAGGGGCCAGCATGTCCCAAAATATATGCAATTACAGGTCATCCCGGCCTCCAAGGAAATTTTCATGCAGGCCATGAAAGAGGGACTGATTGAAATATTTATGGAGGCAGGAGCCAATGTACTTTCTTCGTCATGTGGCCCATGCCTGGGCACCGGACAGGGTATCCCTGCCGACGGCTTTGCCGTGATCTCCACTGCAAACCGTAACTTCAAAGGCAGGATGGGGAACAATGCCTCCAGCGTTTACCTGGCCTCTCCCTCCACCGTCGCCATTTCTGCCCTTAAAGGCGAAATAACCGATCCGAGGAATATTGTTGCCGGTGACAAGTTTCCATATCATGCGCCGCAAAGTGCAACTGTCGACATCAGAGAGGGCGACGACCGTTTCTGCGACGGCACCTGGAACTATGCAGATGTCGACAACCTCAATACCGACCAGATGTTTGCCGGGAACCTCACCTACAATGTGCAGAGCTCTGAACCCGACAAGATCATGCCGCATCTGTTCAAAGGTTTCGACAACAGCTTTTCTGAACGCGTCAAACCCGGGGATATCATCATGGCCGGGGCAAATTTCGGTTGCGGCAGTTCACGCGAACACCCTGCCGTCGGGCTGGCGTTTGCCGGGATTAAAGCAGTGGTCTGCAAATCGGTCAACCGGATTTTCTACAGGTCGGCCGTAAACCAGGGGCTCCCGATCATCCTGGTTCCTGAAGCCGTCGATGCATTCACCGGTAAGGAACATGTGGATATCGATTTTGAAAAGGGGCTTGTTATCATCGGGACAAAACAATATGCCTTTGCTCCGCTGCCATCAAAACTCATGGAAATTTTTTCCGCCAAAGGACTTGTGAACTATGTAAAAAATAGATGAAAAAACTCCCGGGGCCAATCCTCTTCATTTCAGTTGCAGTTCTCCTGGTCGTAGTTTTAAATGCATACTTTCCGAAGTATGCAGGCATACTGCTCTTTTTATTTGTTTTCCTTCTTTTTGACGGCTACCTGTGGTTCTCGGTACGTAATTTCATCGGGAAACTTCGCCCTGCCCTGCGGCTTGCGCTCTCCGCCGCTTACTGGCTGCCACTTGCACTGCTGCTCTGTTTCATACCAGCCGGCTTCGTTGTCCCGTTCCTTTCATGGAACCTTTCATTTCGCACCTACCTCCAGAGTTTCATACTGATCCTTTTCCTGGCAAAGGTATTCCCTGTATTGACCCTCTTGATAGCCGACCTGGCCAGGCTGGCCAGGTGGCTGTACCTGGTATCTGTCAGTAGGAAACAGATTGCATTCCTCCGGATACCGCGATACAAATCCCTTTTGATACCGGGATGGATTCTGGGAGGCCTGCTGTTTACAGCCATGCTTGCCGGGACCCTTTTATGGCAATTCGATTTCACCGTTCGTAGCCAGGAGATTGTTCTGAAAGGTTTACCTCACTCCTTTGACGGGATGAAAATCGTTCAGTTTTCCGATGTTCACCTTGGAAGCTGGGGATCCAAACAAAAGTTGCTGGATGCGATGAACACCATTAACGGGCTGCATCCCGATGTCATCTTCTTTACCGGGGATATGTTCAATTACTGCACGGCTGATGGCGACGGGTTCGAGGATGTGCTGAAGGTTCTTCATGCGCCATACGGGGTTTATGCCATCATGGGCAACCATGATTACGGCGATTATATCAGCTGGCCTTCGGTGGCGGCAAAGCAGAAAAACATCGCCGATCTGAATGCCTTTTACCAAAGGCTTGGATGGAAACTGTTGCTGAACTCCCATGATATCCTCCGGCATGGAACCGACAGCATTGCGGTACTGGGGGTCCACAACTGGGGCGCCTCCCATCGCTTTCAGCGGCTGGGCGATATCGATAAAGCCCAGGAGGGTACCGAAACTATGGCCATCCAGCTATTGCTATCACACGATCCTTCACACTGGGACAGCGTTATCAGTAAAAAGTACCACCACATCGATGTAACCTTTTCCGGGCATACCCATGGCGGCCAGGTTGGAATCGACTGGTTGAACATTCACTGGAGCCCGGTCAGCTGGGCATATAAGCGATGGTGCGGCATCTACACGAATCCCTCCTCGCCTGAACCACAATATCTTTATGTAAACCAGGGTTTAGGCAACATCGGCTATTCGGGCCGGATCGGCATCATGCCTGAAATAACACTTGTCATACTAAAAGAGCAGAAATAAAAGTACCGCGGAACAAAAAAAGGCCTAACTTTCCGTCCGTAAATCAAATTCTATTAATTACTTGTAAATCAATGCTGCTATGGCATTACCTAACGATGGCGTCCAAAAAATTCCACCTTCACAGGAGAATCTGGTACTTGGAACCATCATCAACAACATTCCCGCCATGGTTTTTTACAAGAACCTGGAGGGGGAATACATTGCAGCAAACGAGATGTTCTGCCGCCAGCTGAAGACAACCCCGGCGGAGATCATCGGCCGCACTGATTTCGATTTTTATGATGCCTCGGTTGCCCAGCGATACAAAAACAGTGACCTGGAGTTAATAGAAACAGGCAGTCCCCTGGATGGGTTTGAAGATGAAATAATGGTAGACGGGGAAGCCAGGATATACACCTCGACGAAGGTCCTTACCAGGGACGGCGAAGGAAATCCTTCCGGCATCATCGGCCTGTCGTACGACATCACCGACAATCACCACGCTGAGCAGGAGCTGATCGAAAGCCGTACGCGGTACAAATACATGTACAACGTATTCCGGCTCATGGCCGACAATATCCCCGACCTGCTCTGGGCTAAAGATCTCCGCAAGCACTACCTGTTTGCGAACAAGGCTGTGTGCGAATCGATCCTCGGTGCCGTTGATACAGAAGAGCCGATTGGCAAAACTGATCGCTTTTTTGCCGAACGCGAGAGGCGCTCCCATCCCGGCGAACCGGACTGGCACACCTTCGGAGAAATCTGCGATGCGTCGGATGACCTGACGATGCGTCAAAAATCGCCCGGGAGGTTCGATGAATATGGAAAAGTGAGAGGCGAATATATCTTCCTGGATGTACAGAAGGCGCCCATCATGGATGATGACGGGAATATGATCGGCACTGTCGGCAGCGGCCGGGATATTACCATGCAGAAGCTGATGGAACAGGAATTCCATTCTCTGTACCAGCGTAACCGGGCCATCATTGCAGCGCTCCCTGATGTAATGTTCCTGTTTGACGATGATGGGACATTTCTTGAAACATATGCCTCCAATTTCACGGAACTTCCCGCTTTACCGGAAGAATTGGCAGGTAAGCACCTTGGTGACTTTTTCGAACCGTTGATTGCCGGCCGAATGACGGAAGCGATTTCCCGTTGCCTGCTCACTGAGACCATTCAGACCCTAGACTATAAGTTGCTGCGGGATACGGGCACGCAATACTATGAAGCCCGCCTCATCAAGGCTGAAGAGAAGAGAGTCCTCTGCATCTCCAGGAATATTACAGTGCAAACCCTGCTTCAGCAGGAGCTGGTTGAAGCAAAGGAGAAAGCTGAGGAATCATCGAGGCTGAAATCAACCCTGCTTAACAACATGAGCCACGAAATCCGGACGCCGCTCAATGGAATTCTGGGTTTTTCGGATATCATGATTAAGGAGCTAAGGGATGAAGATTACGTCGAGATGGCAACCTATATCAACAAATCGGGGAAACGGCTTATGAAAACCCTTGATTCGATCATGCAGCTGTCGCAACTTGAATCCGGGATCAAATCACTCCATAAGGACATCATTGATGTCGAGACCGATCTTGGAACGATCATAACCGGCTTCAGGGAGATCGCAAATGAAAAGGGACTCTCCCTTGAAATCAGGAACATACCTTCGTGCCGTGGATACGCTGATTCCTTTTTCTTTACGCAGGTCATTTCAAACATCCTTGAAAACGCAATAAAATTCACACAAAAGGGAGGTGTCGCAATTGATGCTTATGAAACATCAAGGGGCGGAATCCGCATCCTGCAGGTAAACATTGAAGATACCGGCATAGGAATTTCAGAGACGCACCGCAAAATCATTTTTGACGAATTCAGGCAGGTAAGCGAAGGGAGAAACCGCAATTTTGAGGGGACCGGGCTCGGACTTACAATTGCCATTAAGATGGTCCAATTGCTCGGGGGAGATATTCTTGTTGAAAGTGAAATGGGAAAAGGTTCAATGTTCCGAATTTCAATTCCATTTCCTGAACCAGAGCTTACCCCCGCCAATAACACGACACCTGTAATTTCGGGAAACAGGGTTATTCAGAATGGCGGGAACCATCAAAACCACCGGTCAGTTATGGTAGTTGACGATCAGGAGGAGAATGCGCAACAGGTCTCCCATTATATTCAGGACTATGGCCGGACAGATTGGGCAAGAGACAGTACGATTGCCATAGCAATGATAAAACAGAAGAAATTTGATGCAATCCTTATTAATATAAATCCCGACAAGGGAATGTCGGGAATCCAGGGCACACATCTCATCAGGACCCTCCAGGCTTATCAGAACATACCTGTGATTGCGATCACCGGACTGCTGAGGCCGGGAGAGAGGGAGCAGTTTCTTAAAGCCGGCTATGCCGATTGCCTGGTCAAACCTGTTGAAAAAGCTGCGCTCCTGGATTTACTGCACAGGATAACCTCCGGGCTGCCGTCAGATAATTGATACAGGACGGCTATTTCGCCCTTGATACCTGTATAAACGAAACCTCTACGTCTCCACCCTGGGGATAAAGGCTGATCCAGTCGTTATCCTCGCGCGACCAGACATCCTGGTCCCTTACGCTGATCAGGCGCTCATTTATCTTGCCGTCGACACTGAGGTTCTTCATGACCACTCCCCCATTGGCCTGTTTATCTTTGCCATATCTCATCAGGACATTGAAGGGTTTTCCCGACAGGTTCTTGATCTTGATGTAAATGAAATTGTTTTTCCTGGAGGCAATGTTAACAGGGATAAACGGGAATTGTTTTTCGGTGCCGGCCGGGATGGTCACTACGGTTTTAAGCACATCGGCGATTGCATTTTCCGCAATGGTCCTGCGGATCTTGGAGATCATTTCACGGGGATAGCTCTCCATCGGCAGGAGATTTGCTGCATCTGTATATGCATCAACAGCTTTGTCAAATTCAAAGGAGTTGAAAAACCGGTCGCCATCTGCAACCGCTTTGTCGTAAAGGGCTTTGTTGGCCCGGTAAAGGCTGTCGACACGGGCTGTGATCATGCTGATCCTCTCCTTGGGATAAGTTTGCTCGGGAAATATCCCAAGAGCCTGCTGGTAGGATTCCTTAGCTTTTTTGTAATCCTTGCCCTTTAAAGAGTTGTCCCCGCCGGCAATGAGGTTTTCATAAAATTTCTGTTTCCCCATCAGCTCTTCGAGGGCCTTGTCAATCTCAGCCAGTTTCTCCCTGGGATAGGTGGCAAGCGGTTTTAACTCCTGTGCGGCACGGTACCCGGCCCGGGCATCTTCATATTTTTTCTGTGCCAGCAACTGGTCCGCGGCTGCAATCCCTGCCTGGTAGGCATCCTCCTTTGCCTTCAAGTCGGCAAGAATGGCATCAATTTCAGTAATTTTATCCCTGGGATATTGTTCCTCCGATTTGATTTTCAAAGCATTCGCAAATTCAGCCTTCGCCTGGTCATATGTTTTGGAGATGAGCAGCTGGTCGGCTTTCTGTAAAGTTGCCCTGTATTGCTCATCCAGGTTCTTTTGCCTCAGGAT
>JBAXFZ010000256.1:0-6475 GCA_037139685.1 Bacteroidota bacterium | reverse complement strand
GACTGACGCAGGTTCTGCTGATCGGTTGATAAAAACACGATACGGTCATACCTCACGGACGCAGTCCCCTTTATATTCAGAACCGGGGTAAATGGATAGGTGGCCACGTAATATACCTCGTGTATCTTGTGCCTGACGATTGAGAAGTATCCGGTCTCCTCGACAACCTTCCTGTGAAACACAATCTGGTGGTCGAGGCGCCGCCTGTAGTTACTGTAGCTGAAGAGGTATTCATTGTTGACCAGGCTGACATTCAGCCGTATGCCGCCGCTGATGCGGTAATCCTCCATCAGATCGGTAACCCCCACCATGAAGAGTGCGTTAAGACCGGGATTGATGAAAACAGGCGCCGAACTGCCGGTAAAAGGCTGATACGCGAAATTGAGATAGGTGAAATCAAGCTGGGTGACCATCTGGTCGATGTAGTATTCAACATTATAGTTGAGCTGCTTGGCATTCCTGTATTTGTCGGCAGTATCCTTTGCCTTGACAAAGTGATGAAAATCTGATTTCTGCAATGATTTAAAAAACTGGTAGAGGTTGTTGGCCGATGAATCATTCGAATACCGGCCCTTTCCGTTATCCGAAATGCCGGCACGCTTTGCAGTATCACCTGCCTTCCTGGCGGGCACCTCGCTTTGCCTTACCACTTTGAAATGCTTTTTCGTCTGCACCGCAAACGGTTCCGACACCGGGGAGATGCTGTCATTTTTATAGGCAGCCTGGGATTTTTTAGCCTCTTTTGCCCGGATTTTGTTTAAGGAGGTTTGCTGAACTTCAGCCTTTGGCACATAAGCCGGTTTGACAAGATCGGAGGTGTACATCTTGTAATTGCCGTTTTGCAGGATAATTTCACCAGTCTTTGCCGCTTTTGGCGATATATCCTGTTCAACGACGCTGTGGGAATAATTGGTAACTGGATAGGTGGTGGTGAAATACCGGTAATGCGTAACGGTGTCGATAAAGGAAATGGTACTGTCGTAACGGGCAAGATAACGGTTCACAATGCCGCTTTGGTCGCTCAGGAATGAAAAATAATTGTCGCTGTAAGGCTGTGGTTGAGTTTCATTAGCCTCGGGTGTTTTGGTAAGGTGCTGCAGCAGGTTGCTCTTTGAGGCATAGTTATATATAAACAGATCGTTGTTGTAATGCAGGTTTTCAATCTTCACCGGGTCATCAAAGCGGATGGTATCGTTAATCCTGTTGGAGGAGAAGATAATATTCCGGGAATGATTCATAAATCGTGGATTCATGTCGGTATAAATGTCCCTGGTAATCTGTTCGTGCGAACCTGATGCGATGTTGTAGACAAATATATCTGACTGCCCCTTCTGAACGGCCGACAGCACCAGCAGGGTTCCGTCATCTGAGTATGACATGTCGGTCACCTTCTGGAAATTGACAAGGATCTGATGTTCAGTTGTTTTGTCATCCAGGTTGTAAAAATAGAGCCAGATTTCACCTCTCCGTTCTGTTAAAAAAGCCAGTACCCTGCCGCTTGGATGCCAGGCAATCAGCGGGAATGTATAATCGGGCCGGTCGGCCAGCCGGTAACCTCCCCGGAAAACACGCTGCTTTTTTCCGGTCCGGGTATCCTGGATGAACACTTTATAAATTCCAAGATAGTGCGATGCATAGGCAATTTTATCCCCCTCCGGGTCGATCTTCAGGGAATGATATACGTAACCGTTCCTGTTGCGTTTATTGACCACCTCTCCTTGCGGAGCGTTGAAGCCGGCTTCCTGCGCCTGGTAAATCTCTTTATAAAAGGCAAGCCATTCCCGGATCACCGTTTTGAAATTTCCCCCGACGACATACTGGAATCCCTTTTCAACATTCCTGCTGAGCCGCGCCATATAAACGATGTTCGGGATCGATGCCTCGCCGTATTTCATCGCAATGTAATTCCACAATGAGTGACCGGCATAGGTGGCCTCCTCGCCGGTAAGTCCGTTGAATTTTGCATATTTCTTATGCAGGATCGCTTCCCTGACCTGGTTTTCAATCTCGGCATCCCATTTGTGTGAAATGAAGGAGACCAGCCCGTTAATATACCATTCGGGAACTGAAAAAAGTGCGTTGTTCTTGATCTGCGCCCCGATGCCTGTGCCATACATCATGTTGTTCAGGATAACCTGCGCTATCCCGGCACGTATCTGCTGATCAAAATGCTCGTAATTGCCGTCGAAGAAAAGGAGGATTCTTCCCCCGATGATCTTGGTAACCCCCCCGGTGTTGTAGTATTCCCAGTCCCCTAACAGTCCTATATTGCTTTGTTTCAGGTCCGACAGGTTGTTGAAAATTATAAACTGCACCTTGTCTTCGAGGTTCGACTGGAGATCGAGTTCTATCTCCCGGATGTGCTTGTCGGCATACTGGGCTGTGTACAGAGCCAACTCTTTGCCGTTGAGATAGTAATAGGTGTCGAATTTGTCAAACTGGAAATAGAGCCAAAGGAAATTGCTGTACTGAACCTTGCTCTTTCCGAAGGTCATCTGGGAGCCATTGTAAAACTGTGCATGACTTTCGGGGGAAAGGAGAATCATCGAGACCAGGATAAACAACGCTACCGTCCAGCTTTTTAAACCTCCGTTCACGAATGTATCCTTCGCCATATCAAGTTATACAAGGGAATTAGATTGAACCGCTAAAGTACGATTATTTTCAATGTTCCGGCCATTTAGCCGCATTTTCGTATCTTTGCGGCGAATGGAAATTAATGTAAACAGCATGGTTAAGATTAAAAAATTTGTCTTTAACAGCTTCATGGTCAATACCTATTTATTGTACGATGAATCGGGGGAATGCCTGATTGTAGATGCGGCATGTTATGAACCGCAGGAACAGGAAGAACTAAAGGATTTTATCCTTATCAATAACCTTACGCCTGTGCGTAACCTGAACACCCATTGTCATATAGACCATGTACTTGGGAATGATTTCATTGCCCGTACTTTTTCGGTATACCCCGAATACCATAAAAATTCTGCAGCATTTTTTCACACGCTCACTGAAATCGGCGCCTCCTTCGGTTATAAAATCGACCAGGTTCCCGAACCAAAACGATTCCTGGTGGCCAACGAAACAGTGCTATGGGGAAACTCATCACTGAAGGTGCTCTTTACCCCCGGGCACGCCGAGGGGAGCGTGTGCCTGTACAATGAAGAAGATGGTTTTGTGGTTACCGGTGACGTTTTGTTCAGGGATACCATTGGCCGGACCGACCTGCCGACAGGCGATTTCGACCAACTGATGGTTAGCATTAAAACCAGGTTGCTGACCCTGCCCGATGAAACGGTTGTTTACCCGGGACATGGCCCTGAAACAACAATCGGTTATGAGAAGGAGAATAATCCATTTATCAGATAAACAGCTAACCACGTGCTTCCACCGTTAAAAAAAATTTTGGTGATACGGTTCAGTTCAATTGGCGACATTGTGCTGACCAGTGCATTGGTGCGGTGCGTGAAGCAGCATTACCGGAGTGCCGAAATTCATTTCCTTACCAAATCGCAATTCGAACCTGTTCTCAGGGGAAACCCATATATCACAAGGGTATGGGGGTATGATCACAATTTCGGAGATCTTATCCCGCAGTTGAAATCGCAGGGTTTCGATAACATCATCGACCTGCATAAAAATTACAGGTCTCTGTTTGTTTCCCGTCAGCTGGGATTGAAAACCACCACGTTTTCCAAATTGAACATTCGCAAATGGCTGATGGTCCGTTTTAAACTGGATTTCCTGCCCGATGTCCATATTGTTGACCGTTATTTCAGGGCAGTTGAATCAATGGGTGTGAAAAATGACGGCAAGGGGCTTGACTATTTCATTCCGGAAGAGGATGAAGTCGACCTTGAAAGCCTTCCCGTTGCCCACCACGGAGGGTACATTGCGGTCGTCATCGGGGGTAAGCACCAGACCAAGATTTTCCCGGTGGAGAAAGTTGCCGGAGTATGCAAACAACTTGCCCTGCCCGTAATACTTCTTGGCGGGAAGGAGGATCACCAAAGGGGAGAAGAGATTGTTTCGCAAACCGGTGCATGGGTATTCAACTCCTGCGGCCTGTTCAACATTAACCAGTCGGCCTCCATAATCCGGCAGTCCCGGGCAGTTTTGACCAACGATACCGGGCTGATGCATGTTGCCGCGGCCTTTAAGAAGCCTGTCGTGTCGGTTTGGGGTAATACAATTCCCGCATTCGGCATGTATCCGTACCTGCCTGAAGCGTTGCAATCCTCGTCGCTCATTGCCGAGGTAAAAGGGCTCTCATGCCGCCCGTGCAGCAAACTTGGCTTCCCGGAATGCCCTAAAAAGCACTTTAAATGCATGAATGACATTGACACGGTGCCTGTTGTTGACTTTCTGAAACAGCATGGATCACAAATTACAAATCTTAAACCGTAAAATCCAGGTGGTATTCTCCGACTCGCACACCCATCTTTATGCAGAGGAATTTAACGACGACCGTGGTTCAGTGATCGGTCGAGCCATGGAGTCGGGAGTCAACCATCTCTTCCTGCCGGCTATTGATTCGGAGTATCATGAACGGATGCTGAAGCTGGTTGGTTTATTCCCCGGGAGGTGCTTCCCTATGATGGGGCTGCATCCTACCTCGGTAAAGGAGAATTTCAGGGAGGAGTTGTCAATAGTGTCGGATTACCTGTCAAACCCTGCCTTTGAATTTTACGCCATCGGTGAGGCGGGGATCGATCTGTACTGGGATAAAACCTTTGAAGCCCAGCAAATAATTGCTTTTGACTATCAGCTCGACCTGGCTGTGAAATATGACCTCCCCGTGGTGATCCATACCCGGAATTCGATGGAACTGGCACTGGGAATTCTCGAAAGACGGAATGATCCCCGGATCCGGGGAGTTTTTCACTGTTTCAGCGGGAATACCGGTAATGCAAACCAGGCCATCAAACTGGGATTTATGCTGGGAATCGGGGGGGTGATCACCTACAAGAATTCAGGATTGCAGGCCGTGGTCGAAAATGTGGATTTGGAACACCTGGTACTTGAAACCGATGCTCCCTGGCTCACCCCGGTCCCACACAGGGGCAAACGCAACGAACCGGCCTATATCCCGGTCATTGCACAAAAAATCGCGGATCTCAAAAATATGACACTGGAGCAGGTTGCCGAAACGACAACCGGGAACACGGCAAGGTTGTTCGGGATTGCCTGAAAAATCTGCAGGCATGTGAAAATGATATGATGAAAACTGTTTCAAAGGCTTCACCTTGCCGGCAGGAAGCAGTTCGGATGATTGAATATTATTAACGACGCAACAATTATGATTGGACAGACAAGCATTCTCGTTATTTATACCGGAGGCACCATCGGGATGGTCCAGGATCCGAAGACCATGACACTAAGCCCGCTTACATTTGACATCCTATACAAATACCTGCCGGTGCTGGAAAATTTCAATTGCAGGATCGATTTTTACACCTTCGAGCCGCTCCTCGATTCCTCGAACATGAATCCTTCATTCTGGATTCACCTGGCAACTGTGATCGAAGAGAAATACGAAGATTATGATGGGTTTGTCGTTCTCCATGGCTCCGACACGATGGCCTATACGGCTTCAGCACTGAGCTTTATGCTGGAAAACCTGAATAAGCCTGTTATTTTTACCGGATCGCAGCTGCCCATCGGGATGGTCCGCACCGATGGCCGGGAAAACTTCATCAACTCCGTTGAAATAGCAACAGCCAAAGATTTTGACACGCCGGGAGTGCCTGAGGTAGCCATCTGTTTTGAGAATAAACTTTACCGCGGAAACCGCACCAGCAAGCTCAATGCAGAGAATTTCAAGGCCTTTGTTTCCGGCAACTATCCTTTGCTGGGGGAAGTCGGGGTACATATCAAATATTTCAACAATATGATCATGAAGCCCAACTTCAAAAAATTGAGGGTGCTTAAGGAACTGAACGAAAATATTGCCATCCTGAAATTATTCCCCGGAATTTCACCAAATGCGGTGGAGGCCATCCTCAATACAAAGGGGCTGAAGGCGGTGATCCTCGAAACCTTTGGCGCGGGAAACGCACCTACAATCCCGTGGTTCCTCGAACAGCTGCAGGATGCGGTAAACCGCGGGATCATTGTTTTCAATGTGACCCAGTGCAAGGGGGGGGCCGTGGATATGGGTAAATATGAAACCAGTGCCGGATTGAGCAAAATCGGCGTCGTTGGCGGATATGACATCACCACCGAATCGGCAGTGACCAAACTGATGTACCTGCTTGGCTGCGGTTATTCAACCGAAAGTGTGAAACAACTTCTTCAAACCTCACTTCGGGGCGAAATGACAGTTTGAAGTCTCAATAATATTAATACCTTTGCAACCCGAAATTCAGCATAACGACGAGGCAGGTTTCATTTCGCCGGTTTGCAGTTTCGCTTTTTCCCGGAGAGGTGTCCGAGTGGTCGAAGGAGCACGCCTGGAAAGTGTGTGTACGCCAAA
>JBAXFZ010000255.1:0-6484 GCA_037139685.1 Bacteroidota bacterium | reverse complement strand
TATGGAAAAAGGCGGCTGGGACCTGTCGAAGGTAGATCATGAAGAGTTATTGAAATCGCAGGCCACCCTGGTTTTCGGCCAGATGAACGAGCCTCCCGGAGCGCGTGCACGCGTGGCCCTTTCCGGTCTGACCATGGCTGAATATTTCCGTGATGGTGATGAAAAATCGGGTGGACGTGATATCCTGTTTTTCATTGATAATATATTCCGTTTCACACAGGCGGGATCGGAGGTGTCGGCACTTCTTGGCCGCATGCCCTCGGCGGTTGGTTACCAGCCTACGCTGGCTTCAGAGATGGGGATCATGCAGGAACGTATCACATCCACAAAACGTGGTTCCATCACCTCTGTGCAGGCTGTTTACGTGCCTGCCGACGACCTTACCGACCCGGCACCGGCAACCACATTTGCCCATCTAGATGCAACAACGGTATTGAGCAGGAAAATTTCCGAACTGGGTATCTACCCGGCGGTCGATCCCCTTGATTCTACTTCGCGTATCCTTTCACCGGATGTTGTGGGTGATGAGCACTACGATACAGCACAGCGTGTCAAACGCATCCTCCAGCGCTACAAGGAACTCCAGGATATCATTGCCATCCTCGGTATGGATGAATTGTCGGACGAGGATAAGCTCGTAGTTTCCCGTGCACGCAGGGTCCAGCGTTTCCTTTCACAGCCGTTTTTTGTGGCTACCCAGTTCACCGGCATCCCCGGCGCCTTTGTAAATATTGAAGATACGATCAAGGGATTCAATATGATCATGGACGGCGGCGTTGACGAATATCCCGAATCAGCCTTCAGCATGGTGGGAACCATCGAAGAGGCCATTGAAAAGGGTAAAAAGATGCTGGCCGACAGTAAGTAACCTTTGTAAGTGATTATCGAAACGTGAAAGTTGAAATTATAACACCAGACTCTACCATATTTACCGGCGATAATGTCGGGCTGATCCAGTTGCCTGGCATTGACGGGTCGTTTGAAGTATTGAACAACCATGCCCCCCTGATCTCAGTCCTTCAGAAAGGCAAGATCAAGCTGGTTAACAAAGGAGAAAAGACAGAACAATACTTTGAGATTAAAGGCGGCGTTATTGAGGTGCTGAATAATAAAGTATTGGTCCTGGCCGAATAATCCCTTACCTGATCACCTGTTTTTCTGTAATTTCCCGGGGGCTCATCCCCGCAGTCCCTGTTTGCAGTCGTTTTACCGTGAATGGTATTTTTACACCCCAGTTTCAATCCCGTACAGATCACTTCATGGTCATTACTGCGGCCATTGACATTCCCTGCCTGACAGAGCCGGAGAATGAAAAGCTCCCCCGAAAACTCCTCCTGATCCCAAACCTAATCGTCGCCCCCGGCTCTGATCCTTCGCCATACTTGCCGGGAAGGGCAAAAAAAAGGCTGTCCCGGTTGAGACAGCCATCTTTTTTTCCTGAACCGCGGCTATTAATAAAAGCGTAACCGGTTATCGTTGATTTTAGCTGTTTTTTCAAGGGCGGAATAGATGCCGCTGGCGGCACGCTGGTTGAAATTCTGCTCCGCCTGCATCTTCTCGACGATGAAATTATCCTTGGCCGGTGCTTCGGTGATATCACTGATGTAAACAACATAGGCACCAAAATTTCCAACGAGCGGTCCCTGGAGCTCTCCTTTTTTCAGGGAGAAGAGTTTCCCGACGATTTCCAGCTCGCGTCCGATGTTCGAACGGCTGTAGCCGCTAAGGGATACCATGGAGGTATCGACTTTGGCATTCAGTTTTGCAGCAAGTGCGGAAATATCTTTCGTTGATGCCATAGCCTGTTTCATCTTTTCAGCAGCCATGTCGATTTTCTTCATGTTTTTGACGGATGGCTCAACACGGAGTTTGACAGCTTCGAGCGGTTGGAGTCCCTTTTTGGTGATCCCCTTCAAAACCGCAATGCCGTATTTGCCGCTTAAGTCAAATACCGGGCTGATCTCGCCGAGTTTGGTGGTTTCGGCAAATGCCCAGCGAACCATTTCACGGGCAGAGGGCAAACCGGTAACGAAGTTGTCCATCTCGCGGATGTTGGCAGCGGAACGCTTCTGCAGACCCTTGTCAACGGCCGCTTTCTCAAATGCCTCGGGTGATTTGTTCTGACCTGCAAAGGTGCTGGCTTTCATATAGGTGTCCTGGAAGGTCTGGTTGCTGGGCTCGATGGCACGGGTCAATACGGCCGCTTTTACCTTGGTAACCGGCTTTGCCTTGTCGGTAAGCATAAAGATTGAGTAGCCGATACGGGTTTCAACAATCTTCATTTCATTGGGTTTCAAATCGAGACCTGCTTTAAAAAACGGGTCAAAGTTGGGATTGCCGTCGGGAAACCATTTCAGGTCACCGCCGTCATCTTTGGCAGAGGGATAATCTGAATATTTTTTGGCAGCCTCGGCAAAGAGCTTGGGATTCTTTTTCAGTACCAGCAGGAGGCTGTCGATTTTTGCTTTTGCCTCAGCCTTGGTGCGGGTTATTTTTTCATTCCCTGCGCCTGCAAAGGCAAGCAAAATCTGTGAACCCTTCATCGAATCGGGACGTTCCTGCATGTCGATCAGTTTGGCCATGTACCAGGAGTTGTTGAATTCAAAGGGAGGAAAAACGGTTCCCGGTTTGGCTGAGAAAAACAGGGTGTCGAGCTGCGAAGGGAATTTGCCTTTTTTAGTGTAGGCAGTATCCAGTTTGGTGTCGGAATTGGCATTGGTGAAATTCATCACATCAGAGCTGGTCTGGAAATCTTTAAAAAGCTGGGCCACATCTGCCGAAGTTTTCTTACGGTCGAGATCGGAGGGTTTGACTTCAAACAACACATAGTCAAGATCACGGTAGGATTCGTCCATGACAAAATAGACTTTGTTCTTATCGTAAAATTTCTGATAATCCTCGTCAGCCAGTTTGACGGTGTTATCGGGAATCGATGCGATTTCAGCAGAGATTGAAAAGACCTTCAGAGCCCTGGCCTGGTTGATGTATTCTTTCTTCAGGAAGGCCTTTGGCGTATAAAACCCCTTGATGACAAGGTTGTTGTATTTTGTCTCCTGGCGATCTTCCTTGATGGCTTTTTCAAAGGTAAGCCATTGGTTTTTGGCTTTGGGTTCCATTTTATCAAGGTTCTTCAGGTAATTCAGCACCATTGAAGAGCTGTACTGCCCTGTTGCCGGATCTTTGAAATATTGCAGGATATAACGGTGAGGCTGTCTTCCCTGTACCTGGTCGAAGAGTTCTTCCGGGGTAACAGTCAGGCCCAGCTCCTTGTATTCATTGCCCATGAGGATCTCCTTCACGGTTGAAGTCCACGTGTTCTGACGCACCTGGTAGGTCTCCTGGTCGGTTATCTTTTCCTTGCCTGCAGATTCTTTCTGGGCTTCAAGGTTCTTTTCTACCTTGACATTGAATTCAACGTAAGGAATATTCTCCCCGTTAACAACTCCAACATCGTCGGTTCCTCTAACACGTTTCTTTCCAAAGTCCCCGATCACGAAGGCAGCAATTGCGACACCCACGATAATGACAGCCAGTCCGGAGTGCTTTCTGATTTTTCCAATAATCGCCATGCTAATTTATTTTTATTTTAAACAGTGTGCAAAAGTATAGAAATTTCGGGAAACAACAAAGCAATGATTCCTTTAATCACCGGTATTTAAACCTTTAATGGATGTTTTGGTGCCGGATTTACCGGATCGGGGAGGAAAAATAACCCTGTTTCCCCCATAACGCCAGGCAGCCCCGGCGTTGGTTTCCGGCAGAAGGTTCAGATGGAGTCTTTTTTTACATTCATCTGGCCAATGGGCTGGACGATTGAATATACCGTAAAAGCTTCATTCGACTCCATGCTGTTGCCGTTCAGGACCTGGTCGGGTTTGGTGATTTTAACCTTTACATCCGACCAAATCCGGTGTTTGCCTTCATCCCAGATGAGATGCTCTGTATTGAGCTGTTCGTTTTTCTTTTCATTCCGCACAACCACGTGGCCCCATGCCTCCATTGTCCGGCTGTATTCTCTTCGCAGGCCGCGGTCGGCGGTGATAGTCGATGCGGTTTGCTGAAGGGAGTCGAACATGTTTACCCTGAAGCCGTGAGGGAATTCAAGATAGGGGCCCTCTCCCAGGTAGCGGTTCATCAGCGGGCTGGTCAGCAGGGCCTCAACTTTGCCTGAATCGCTGAACAGCACCTCGATATGGCGGGCCGACATTACAGGGTCGTCAGGCCTGTCCTTAAGAAGCGCCGTGGTTTCGGGTGCCTTGTCGCACGATGCCAATATCATAAACGCAAAGGCGACTGTGAAGGAGAGCTTAAAGAAGGGGATTGCCGTCAATTTCAGAAATACTTACGCTTTACAAACCACCTTTCATAGATGGAAAAGCCGATGACAACTTTGAAGTAACTCTCGCGGATAAGATCCTGGGAGGTATTTCCCTGCGAGCCATATTCGCCGCCGATATTGAGCATTGTTTTCATGCCCCTGAGCGGGATCCCGAAGCCAAAAGAGACGCTCTTTTCATAAATGTTGTTTCCCCTAAGCCGGAGATAGGTCTTGTTAATGCTGAATCCTAAGCGGTAATGCATCCGGGCCAGGAAATTTGTGTAATTGTCGATTTTCGGGATTATCTCTCCCCCGATGCTGACATGAAAGCTGTTAACCAGCGAATCGCTCAGGTTAAATGCCCTGAAATTTTTCCAGTTCTGCCATTTGCAATCGAGACCAATCATCCATTTGTCGGTTTTTTCCAATGAAAAGCCTCCCCCGATCATCATGGGGATGACAATTTTCCCGGTATAGCCCGTCATCTGGATAATGGTATCGCGCGACAACTCGGTTCCGGAGGTGCCGTTCATGAATGTATAGGCAAGCACATCTGTCTTGGCGGCTAATGATAAGGAGGGAGAATAAACAACTCCCAGGTTCAGGAACATATCTTCCTTGATTTTTGTCCTGTATTGAGCGCCGAAATCGACCAGGAGATCGTTGACCGAAATATAATAGGATTGTCTTGCATTCAGCGTATAAGCCGAATCGGGAAAGGATGCAGTTTCCTCCCTCTTCATGCTTCCGAAGAGATAGGAGATATTAAACCCGGCGGAGAATTTTTTGGAGAGTTGAAAACCATTGCCCCAGTAGAGACGATTGATCCCTCCTGACCCCGCGTAGATGCCAACCCGTTTGCCGATGGTTTTGTCGCTGTTCGGAATTTCAATATTGTAGCCAACATCACTGAAGGGGACTAACCCGAGGCTGGTTTTCCACCATTTATTCACCGGCATGCCAAATAGCAGGCAGCCGAGTGAGGCGTAATTGCGGCTGACAGACTGCGCACTTGAGGAAAGCGTTACGAACTGGCTGTTGAACCCGCCATCAAAGACAAACGAGAGCGAATCAAAGGCGGTGTAAGAGGCGGGGTTTGAATAATTAACATGGCTTGAACTTCGAAGGCCGATGCCAAGTTGTCCCATGGTCATATTCCATGCGCTGTTGTTGTCTGAAAGGTTACCGATGCCAAATCGGGAGTATGGTGAAGCAATCCGGATTTGGGAGAACAGGGTTATGCTGAGGAACAGGGAGCAAAACAGGATCGGGAGTCGCAGGTTATTTGGTGTGATTGACATTAAACGCAAGAATTTGTTGTAAACCGTGTAGAACGATATTTGGTTGTGCAAAGATGCTAATTTTTAGCCGCTTATCAAAATATTTTTGATCCCCGCCGCTCAGGATAATCTTCAGTTCCGGGTATTTTTGCTGATAGCGGGCAGTAATTCCCTCAATTTCAGCGACTGCACCCGTAAGCACCCCCGAGAGTATCGATTCACGCGTATCCGTTCCGGTGAGGATTCCCTGGTCGTGGAATGAAACTAACGGCAATTTGCCTGTAAAAGTATGCAGGGCATGGAATCGCATCAGGATGCCCGGGGAGATTGAGCCTCCGAGGTATTCGTTATTTTCGGTTACAAAATCATAGGTAATGCATGTCCCGGCATTGACCACCAGAACATTTTTACCGGGAAACAGGCCGGCACCGGCAACTGCAGCGGCCAGCCGGTCCTTTCCCAGGGTTTTCGGGGTGCGGTAAAGGTTTACGATAGGGACCGGTGTGGTTTCATTTAATTCTATGAAGTTTAAGGATGAGGATAAAAACCGGGTGAGCGACAACCGGTGTGGTATGACCGATGAAAGAATGCAATTACTGATTCCTTTGTGCAACCGGATGAACTCTTTGACCGATTTAAGGGTCAGGATGGGGAATTGTATCAGGTCGGTAATCTCGCCTTTGTCAAAGAGAGCCAGCTTTTTATTGGTATTGCCGAGGTCGAGGATCAGGTCCATTGGGCAGAATTTATCCCAAAGGTATTGTTTTTTTAAAAATATTCGTACATTTGCACTCCCGATCAATAACGGGAGGTTTGGCGTCGTAGCTCAGATGGTAGAGCAGAGGACTGAAAATCCTTGTGTCACTGGTTCAATTCCAGTCGATGC
>JBAXFZ010000254.1:0-6498 GCA_037139685.1 Bacteroidota bacterium | reverse complement strand
GAAACCTCAACGGAATCAAGGCCCAGTTGATCGATGTACTTCAGGTATTCGTCAAACATGTTCCGGATCACGAAGGCTTCAAAAAGGGTCCCTCCCGCATAGACCTTTATATCGGCCTGCTGGTATACCTTTACTTTTTCCCTGACCTTGTTTCCTGCAACGGAGGTTCCGAAACCAAGCTTGACAAAATCGGCCAGGTGACCAGCCGATTCAACAAAATCTTCGGCTTCACGAACGCTCAGCCCCTTGTCCATGACCATTGCGATCCCGTTTTGTCTCGGTTTGGCAGTGCGTTCCGGTAAAAATGTAAGATTTATCTGTGTCATATGGATGCTTTTAGAAAACCCGGAAGGGTTATATTTTATTAAATCCTTCGATCACTTCGACAACCTGTGGATGATTTTTGGCCTCCGGAAAGGTTGTAAACAGGCGCTGATATCCTTCATAGTCCATCGCAAGCGCCTTCAGGAGTATCTCCTCCCCCTCCCGGCTTTTTCCCATCATGTAGAGGTAATATGCCATTCCAAAGTGAAAATCGGCATTTGTTTCGTGATATTGCAGTCCGTCAAGGAGAACGGTGTAGCTCTTCTCATAATCCTTCTGGTCGGCGTACACCACCGAAAGATCGAGCCAGATATCGGTATCTTCAGGGTCAAGCTCTATCACCTTGCGGTAAGAGGCGATCCCCTCGTCAATCCTGGAAAGTTT
Source organism: Bacteroidota bacterium (assembly GCA_037139685.1). Classification (GTDB taxonomy): domain Bacteria; phylum Bacteroidota; class Bacteroidia; order Bacteroidales; family FEN-979; genus CAIVAT01. The sequence goes on along the minus strand of JBAXFZ010000254.1, from coordinate 5,790 downwards.
TATCTGGATATCCCCCAGGATAAACCAATACTCGGGGATTGAAGGGGTTAGTTTGATGGCCTTCATAACATAGGGAAGTGCCGCCTGGGGCCGGCCCAGTTCATCATGGGAGATCCCGATACCAAGCCATGCATCGGCAAACTCAGGATCAAGGGCTACCGCTTTCTGGTAATATTCGATGGAGGCATCAAACTTCTTTATCTTTTCGTAGCATTCGGCTATATAATAGTAGGTAACCGGCTCGGGGTCCTCGTAATAGAACGTTTCAAAATAGGTCTCCACAGCCTTGTCAAAGTTGCCGATATTGGCATAGCAGTTTGCCTTGTTGAAATAGGCGGAGGAGAAGGTTTCATCGATGGCCAGAACGTAATCATAAGCATCAATGGCCTTTTCATAAAGATCAAGATTGCTGTAGGCAATCCCCAGGTTGAACCAGGCAGCGACCGAATAGGGCTGCTGATCAAGAAAGGAGAGGAGGAAGGAGACACTCCGTTCGGTTTGCTGTGAGACTTCGCAACAGAAGGCGAATTCATAAAGCGCGGCATCATTTTCAGGATTCAGCTCCAGCGCCTTCAGCAAATATTCGATGGCAGGGTCGTACTTGCCAAGATTTTCATATTCAAAGGCGATACTCGAATAGATATCGTCAACAAATTCAGCTCCCTCGAGCGCTTTCTTGAACTCTTCAATCGCCTTTTCAGGTTTTTCAAGCTGGCTGTAAAGATTTGCCTTGGCCAGGAAGACTTCGCTGTCGGTATTTGATGAATGATCAAGCTCTTTCAGGATCCGCAGGGCTTCCCGGTCTTTTTTCGCATTTACCTGGAATTGCGCAAGCTTAACCATGATCGGCACACACCCTGGATGTTGCTCCAGGGCCAGGTTGATGGTTTTTATGGCTTTCCGCTGCTCGTTTTTGAAGAAATAGTACTCGATGATCTCTTCGAATTCATCCACATCAAAGAAAAAGTGCTGGCCCTGCTGGACCATAATTTCGAAACGCCCTACCAGTGAGAGGGTTTCACGATCAAAATAGGATTCAAAAGGTTCTTCCATTCAGCAGGTTATGATGCCAGGCATAGCCAGGCTACAATTTCCGCAAAATTACGAAAAAAAGGGTTGCAGGCAGGCGGATACACATGGGGATTTCATTTTTTATTAACACAAACCGATGTATATCGGAAAACCGTTACTTTTGTCAGAAAAATAGTATGGCATTAATCAAATCAATCTCGGGTATCAGGGGAACGATTGGCGGGAAACCCGGCGAAGGACTTAGTCCTGTTGACATTGTGAGGTTTACTGCCGCTTATGTGGCCTTCCTGAAGGAGGAGCACCCGGGCAGGAAACTGGCGGTTGTCCTGGGGCGCGATGCCCGCATTTCGGGCCTGATGGTGAATAACCTGGTTGCCGGGACTTTGATGGGTATGGGGGTGGATGTCATGGACATAGGCTTAACCACAACCCCAACCGTTGAAATTGCCGTTACCGATACCGGGTCGGCTGGCGGGATCATCCTTACGGCAAGCCACAACCCGATGCAATGGAATGCCCTGAAATTATTAAACTGCAAAGGAGAGTTTCTGTCGGCAAACGACGGGGAACGGGTACTTGCCCTGTCGGACCAGTCAGGTTTCGATTTTGCCTCTGTGCAGGAGCTGGGTGATTATCATACCGACGACACCTTCATCAGGAAACATATTGAAAAAGTTCTCGCCTTGCCGCTCGTTGATGCCGAAGCCATCAGAAAAGCCAATTTCAGGATTGCAGTGGATGCGGTGAACAGCACCGGCGGGATCGCCATTCCTCAATTGCTTAAGGCTTTGAATGTAAGCAAAATTGATAAACTTTATTGCGACCCTACAGGCCTTTTCCCCCATAACCCCGAACCGTTGCCCGAACATCTCGGTGATATCTGTGCCGCCGTAGTGAAAAACAAGGCTGACCTTGGTTTTGTTGTCGACCCCGATGTTGACCGCCTGGCTATTATCAACGAGATGGGGGAACCCTTCGGCGAAGAATATACCCTGGTGGCAGTTGCTGATTACATCCTGCAGCACCGGAAGGGGAACACTGTTTCAAATCTCTCATCAACCCGGGCCCTGCAGGTTATTACTGAAAGGGCAGGGGGAAGCTATTTTGCATCCGCAGTTGGCGAGGTCAACGTAGTTGAAATGATGAAACAGCAACATGCGGTGATCGGTGGCGAAGGAAATGGCGGCGTGATCTATCCTGAATTGCATTACGGCCGTGACGCCCTGGCCGGCATTGCACTGTTCCTGACCTATCTGGCAAAATCGGGCAGGAAATGCTCGGCCCTGCGCGATCAGTATCCCGACTATTATATCTCGAAAAACAAGCTGGAATTTTCCCCCGAAATGGACATAGAGAAGATACTGGCAGCCATCATAGAGAAATACAAATCACAGCCGGTTACCACCATCGACGGAATTAAAATTCATTTTGAGAACGAGTGGGTACACCTGCGCCGATCAAATACTGAACCGATTGTCAGGATTTATGCGGAAAGTGATATGATGGTCAAGGCTGACCATCTTGCGCAGAAGATAATCAACGATTTCAAGGAAATTATTAATGAATGCTGATCACATGCCACGTAAAAAAGCCAAGAAGGCCCGCAAGCCGCTTAAATTCAAAACGCTGACCTTAAAGATTACCGCGGGCCAGAAGAAGTCACTGATGAATTATTGCCGGTCGCGTCACACAACGCCCATCAAACTGATTAAAAAGTCGATCCGCCCGATGCTTGACAACTATGCCGGGATGAAAATTGCCAACCTCCCTGCAGTGGTTGTAAACCAGCTTGAACTTTTCTGATCCCGCATGGTTTCACAGACTGTGAAATCTTACCTGTTTCTTATTATCGATTCGTAAGGCGTACGGTTCAGGATCGACCTGCCAAGTGTGACTTCATCGGTATGTTCCAGTTCGTCGCCTATTGAAATGCCGCGGGCAATGGTGGTCAGCGTAAGATTAAAGCCATTCAGCTTCCTGAAAAGATAAAAATTGGTCGTATCACCTTCGATGGTGGTGGGCAGCGCCAGGATAACCTCGGTCACCTCCCCTGATGTAAGGCGGCTGACCAGTACATCGATATGTAGTTCATTTGGCCCGATACCATTCATGGGTGAAATGATCCCTCCCAGCACATGGTAAACCCCGTTGTACTGCCCCGTGTTCTCAATCGCCATGACGTCGCGGATATCCTCCACGATGCAGATCAGGGTATGGTCGCGCCTGGGGTTTGCACAGATGGCACAGAGTTCCTGGTCGGAAATATTCCTGCACTGACTGCAATAAATGATCTCATTCCGCATTTTAATTACGGATGTTCCCAGTGCCTCCACATCGGCAATGTTGCGTTTCAGCAGGTGCAATGCCATCCGGAGCGCTGTTTTGCGGCCGATTCCGGGGAGCTTGGCCAGTTCATTTACAGCCAGTTCCAAAAGTTTTGAGGGGTAGGTTTGCAAGAATGGTTATATTTACAGTGCAAAAGTAATTTTTTAAGGATTATGAACCGGATTTTCATCGCAGTGTTGTTTGCAATTTTTTCTTTTTCTGTTGTTGGCCAGGATACCATAAACCAAAAGGATATCCAGGGCCGAAAGCAGGGATTCTGGCGGAAAACCGACCAGGCAGGTCACCAGGTCTATAACGGCCATTTCAAGGACGGCTACCCGGTTGGCGTTTTCAATTACTATTACCCCGACGGCAAGCTGAAAACGGTTTCCATCATGTCGCAAAAGGGCAAACGGGCTGTGGCCGTTTCATACTTTCCCAATGGCAGGAAAATGGCATCCGGAGTTTACCTGGATGAGAAAAAGGACAGCACCTGGCAGTTTTTCAGCGAGTCAAACGGGAACCTGGTTTCCCAGGAGCATTATAAAGCCGGCATCATGGATGGCGAATCCAGGGTGTTTTATCCCGAAGGTGCATTGTCGGAACTGCATTATTTCAGGCAAGGTCTTAGGGATGGTCCCTGGGAACAATATTACACTGACGGAAAAATCAAGCTTCGGGGGACATACCAGGCCGGCGACAAGCAGGGATCATTCAAAACCTTCTATACCTCAGGGTTGCCGATGATTGTTGGACAGTACATCTCAGGCCACCAGACCGGCACCTGGATATACTACGACGAAAAGGGCACCGTTTCTAAAAAGGAGATTTACGACAAGGGGGCCCTGGTCAGGGTCGAGGAACCGGGGAAGTAGCCCTGTTACCTGTTGTTAAAGACCAGCGCCCCGTTTTCCTCATCAATTTCGATTCCGGCATCGCGGTTTACCTTCCCCTCGAGGATCATCCTTGAAAGTTCGTTCAGTACCTGCTTCTGTATAACCCGTTTGATAGGTCTTGCCCCGTACTGGGGGTCAAATCCCCGGTTTGCGATGAATGAAATTGCCTTCGGTGTAACTGTCAGCATCAACCCGTTTTTTTCAGCCATCTCCCTGACCATGCCGAGCTGCAATTCAACAACCCGGGCGATCTCCGTCCTGGTGAGCGGCTGGAACATGATGATTTCGTCGACCCGGTTCAGGAATTCCGGGCGGATGCTTTTTCTAAGCAGTTCAAACACCTGTTCCCTGGTCCTGCTGATCATCTCCTCCCTGTTTTTATCATTCACCTGCTCCATGTTTTCACGGATTATCTGCGACCCGATGTTCGAGGTCATGATGATGATCGTGTTTTTAAAATCGACCGTGCGGCCCTTGTTATCGGTAAGACGGCCATCGTCAAGCACCTGCAGCAGGATGTTGAAAACGTCGGGGTGTGCCTTTTCGATTTCATCAAAAAGCACTACCGAATAGGGCTTGCGCCGCACAGCCTCGGTAAGCTGCCCGCTCTCTTCATATCCCACGTAGCCCGGGGGGGCGCCGATCAGCCTTGATACGGTGTGCCGTTCCTGGTATTCCGACATATCGATCCTGATCATGCTGTTTTCGCTGTTGAACAGCGATTCGGCCAGCGCTTTGGCGAGCTCTGTCTTTCCAACACCTGTCGTACCAAGGAAAATGAAAGAGCCGATCGGCCGTTTGATATCCTGCAACCCCGCTCGGCTGCGCCTGATGGCATCGGCAATGGCAGTGATGGCCTCCTCCTGGCCAACCACGCGCTTATGCAGCTCGGCTTCGAGGTTCAGCAGCTTCTGGCGTTCACTTTGCAGCATCCGGGTTACCGGGATGCCGGTCCATCTCGAAACAATGTCGGCAATCTCTTCAGCCCCAACCTCCTCGTTGACAAGGGGAGAATCCTTCTGGATCCCGGAAAGTTTATCCTTGAACTGGTTCATCTCCTTTTCAGCCTGCGGGATCCTGCCATATCTTATTTCAGCCACCTTGCCGAGATCGCCTGTGCGGTTTGCCTGTTCCGCTTCGAGTTTGAGAGATTCAACCGCATTTTTCCTCGACTGGATCTGGTCGACGAGATCCTTTTCCGACCTCCATTTGGCACTCAGCTCCTTCTGGTCATCCTTCAGGTTGGCAATCTCTTCGTTCAGTACGCTTAGGCGTGCAGCGTCATTCTCCCGTTTTATCGCTTCGCGCTCGATTTCAAGCTGGCGGATTTTCCTTTCAATTTTCTCAAGGTCTTCGGGAAGCGAATTGATCTCCATCCTGAGCTTGGATGCCGCTTCGTCTATCAGGTCAATGGCCTTGTCGGGCAGGAAACGGTCGGTAATATAACGCTGCGAAAGTTCCACTGCTGCAATGATGGCCTCATCCCTGATCCTGACCTGGTGATGCGTTTCATACCGTTCTTTGAGTCCTCGCAGAA
>JBAXFZ010000253.1:0-6514 GCA_037139685.1 Bacteroidota bacterium | reverse complement strand
CAATTCGGCAAACGCGACTGAATTGCTGAACCGCTATGGCCACGAACTTACGGTTACAAAAAATGTAAATTACTTCAAAGACAAATCAAAGCTCAGGGATATATTTTCAATGCTAAACCCCGATGTCTGGTACCTGAAGTTTACCCTGGGGGAGCTGGGTGACCTGGATATTTCCCGCGTTCAGAAACCCTTTGTAATCAAGCCGGTGAGGGGTTTTGCAAGCATCGGGATCCATTCTGTTTACCATGATGCCGAATGGATGCCGGTTCTTCAGAGCATCAGGAAGGAGGTAAGCCTGATGCGGGATGTTTTCCCGGATGTGGTGGTGAGCCTGGATGAGTTTCTGATCGAAAGGTATATCGAAGGCACCGAGATCGCCATTGATGCCTATTTCAATGTTTCGGGCGAGCCGGTCATCCTGAACATCCTCACCCATTTGTTTGGTTCAAAATCGGACATGAGCGACCGTTTGTATATGACTTCGGATGAAATCATCCGGAAATACCATGATCCGATCATTCAATATCTTGAAGAGATTGCAAGGCTGGGCGATCTGCGGAATTTCCCCTTCCACCTGGAGATGAGGCAGGAGCCGGGCGGCAGCTTTGTCCCCATCGAAATAAACCCGATGAGGTTTATGGGCTTCTGCGTTGCCGATGTGGAATATTACTTTTACGGAATCAATCCCTACGAATATTATTTTCACCAGAAGAGGCCCGACTGGGATAAGATCCTGGAATCACGAAGTGACAAACTTTACGGCATGTTCGGAATAGATATACCGAAGCAGCTGGATAAGGGGAAAATCCGGTTCAATTACGATAAATTCATCGCGCATTTTTCAAAAATCCTCTATCATGTAAAGATGGATTATACAAAACTGCCCATGGCCATCTATCTCTTTGCCGAGGTGCCTAAAGCCCGTTTTACCGAATTTGAGGAGATATTGTATTCCGATTTGTCAGGATTTATAGAACCGGCAGGATAACCAATGAAACCGGCAACACGGGCCCGGATTCCAGGGTTAATTCATTAACGCTTTTTTTTAATGACCGGGAAGGGAAAAAAACGGCTTACCCTCTTTTGGTATTCCGGGTAGGCTGGGTATTTCCCTGCGCTGATCTCTTCACTGAAGTTTGAACTTCCCTGGAAAAGCACAATCAACAGAAGGCATCCTGCAATGCTCCAGTTGAACCACTGGCCGCCAGCAGCGATGCTGAACAGGTAAAAACAGACCCAGATCGCCTGCTCCGCAAAATAATTGGGATGGCGTGAAAAGGCCCACAATCCTTTATCCAGGAAGCCTTTTTTAAAATCACCCGTAAGTTCCTTTCCTGATCCGGTCATTGCCTGCTTCTTGTTTTGAAAGTTCCACTGCTGGATGTCGGCCAGCGTTTCATAGGCAATAAAAAAGAACATCAGCCCTGCAGCCATGTAGTCGAAAATGCCCATCGGCACGGTGATGTTCTGAAACGCAACGATGGCAGGCAGGGTAAACAGCAGGATGAGCATGTTCTGGTACCCCGAGATGAAGAGCAGGTTAAAGAGCATCCATCTCCAGTGCGGCGTGAATTCGGGTTTCTTGCGTAATACCTGCCAGCGGTAATCCTCCTCGCCGGTCCAGAAACGCCACTGGTAGGCTCCTTTCAAAGCGAAGTTAACCGTCAGGCGGACTCCCCAGAGGGTGACCAGCACGCCCATCAGGACAAGCCGCGGGGTGAAACCGCTGTAACCGGCAACCACCCATACGTAAACAATTGGCACAATGCTCCACAGTTTATCTACCTGGCTGTTGTTTCCCGTGACTTCGCCGACAATAAACGAGTAGGCGGCCACAATTGCAGCCAGGATAATCAGGGTATCCAGGGCCCTCCATTCGGCAGGACCCGGCGCCGTGCCGAAGAAGTAGCTGAAGACCGGCACGGCCAGCAGGGTGATGAACAGGAGAATCGCAGTCGTTATGATTTTCATCGGTTGAAGATAGGAATAATAAAAATGAATGAATTTTGTCCCTGGCGTGCCCTGGCAGTTCGGGACAGGCATGGTTGACAAAAATACAGAAAAGTATCCTGATATTTCATTTCCGGCCCTGTACACCGGCCTGGGGCAATCACAACCGCCTGCCGGATGCGGGGGGGCAGGCAGGAACGCCCGGCTGTACTTCGAATATTTCACCCCAATCCGGCATCAGCTGCATCACCGGCAGTAATTTCCGCCCCTCTTACGTCAGCGAATATTCGACCTTCGGGGGAATAATTTCATACACCTTACGGTTGATAACACCGTTTTTTTCAAGTTCCCGCAGCACCTGGCTCAACATTTTATCATTGATCAACCCTATCCATCCGCCGTGGATTTTTCAGCTCCGGATTTTTTAACTTTGGGATTCCAACTTTACCGGTAATCGTGTGTCTTTAAAGTAAACAAAACGGAATTGGCCGCTAACCTTCCCGACATAGACCAGGAGCTCATTGGATTATGCATCCGGGGTGACCGCGTGGCACAATACCGTTTGTACAGGCAATACTCCCGGACCATGTTCAACCTGTGTATGCGGATGGTTTCCGAAAGGTCGGAGGCGGAAGACCTCCTGCAGGAGGCTTTTGTAAAGATTTTCAGGGAGCTCCCGTCTTTCCGCTGGCAGAGCACACCGGGAGCCTGGTTCAGGAGGATCGTTATCAACCAGTGTCTGAACCATATCCGGAAAAAAAAGATTGTATTCGTTGCACTTGATGATGCAGAGGTTTCCGTCATGCCCGGGGAGGATGAATTCACAATTGAAATCCCGGCCGGGGAGATTCACCAGGCGATTCTGGAACTTCCCGAAGGTGCGCGGGTTGTATGTGTACTTCACCTGTTTGAAGGTTATAAACATGCGGAGATCTCCGATATGCTGGGCATTTCCGTCTCAACATCAAAATCGCAGTACAGGCGGGCTATCAGCCTGCTGCAGGAAAGTTTAACCAGGAAAATGTATGCAGGGCAGATTTGAAAAATACCTTGAAGAACAGGGCCGGCTGCTGGATGTCGAGTCCCCCGACGATGAAAAGATATGGAATGCCATTTCTGCTGAATTGACGAAATCCCGCAGGCTCAGGATTGGTCTGCTCGGCACGGCAGCAATGATCCTTTTCCTGGTTTCATCAGTGACTGCTTTCAGGTGGGTAGTAAAACAGAGGCAGGCCGATGATGTGAATTACCCGCTCAGGAATGTGTCAGAGCAACTGGGCCGGGAGGAGAACATATTCAGGATCACGGTGATGAGAAAGCTGGATGAAGTGAAGGAAACCGGGGAGAAGGGTAAGGATTATTATTCCATGATGGAACAGCTGGAGCAGATCGACCGTCAGTACAAAACCTATATGGACGACCTGAAGGAACTGGGAAACCAGCCGAAAATATTAAAGGGGATCATCCGGTGCTACGAAATGAAGATCAGGGTGATCGAGAAAACACTGAACGAAATTGAAAAAAGCAGACATAATGAAAACGAAAAACATATTCTATAGCCTGCTGCTGCTGGCATTGCTGGCATCCGCACACCAGGTTTCCGCCCGCGTGATGAAGGAGAAAAGGGAGACCTTTTCCTGCGAAAAAAACATCAGGGCCGCCACACTCATCAGTTTTACAAATAAAATCGGACCTCTTAGGGTGGAGACCTGGGATAAAAGTTCGGTGAAGGATGATGTTACTGTCACCATCGAGGGAGAGGAGGACCAGGTGAAAAAGGCACTGGATTATATTAAGAACATCAACTTTTCAGAGCCGGGCGATACCGTCGCATTCAACACCAGGTGCTGGAAAAATGTCAAATACGGCTCGAATGTGACCTTTTTTAATGTTCCGATCATCGGGGGACAGTTCAAATTGACCCTGAATGATGGCGAGACCGCAACGTTAAAGAAGTTTGACCTTTCATTTGTACTGACGATGCCCAGGGGAAACCCGCTGGCACTTACCCAGGCCTATGAAAATGTATCCCTGCCCGACCTGGATGGCAGGATAAGGCTTAACCTGTATGAAAGCGACCTGGTTGCGGGAAAATTGCCGGACTGCCGCGAATTGACTGCAAAATACGGCAAGGTGGAGATAGATTCGGTAAAGGATATCAGGCTGAAACTATATGAAACCAGGTTAAACATCAGGCATGCAGGGAATGTGGTCCTGGATTCAAAATATTCCGAAACCGGGATTGGGAATGCAGGGTCACTCGACATCGATTCATACGAGGATAAAATTCATGTACCGAGTCATGGCGATCTGGCCATCAAGGCAAAATATACAACCTTTACACTGGCCGATTTCGACAAGGGGACATTCGATCTCTACGAATGCACGCTCAATGCGGGGAAGGCGAATATCGTTGCCATTTCAGCCAAATACTGCAGTTTTGGTTTCGTCTCCTGCCATGCCGTTGTCTTTACAGGATCTTATGAGAATAAATTCACCTGTGGCCAGGCAGGCGATTTGAAGGCTGCTTCGAAGTACAGTTCATATAAGATCTCGAACCTCGACGGCAACCTGAATTTCATGAGCAGTTATGAGGACAAAATCACCGTAAAGCAGGTGGGCAGGAAGTTCACCGGTATCAGCCTGACGGGCAAATACACTGCTATTGATCTTTCGTTTGAAAATGGCGCTGCCTGTAAAATTGATGCTGACCTGAAATACACCGGGATGGATTTTCTGAAAACTGCTTTCAGGGAGATCAGGTATCACAAGGAGGACGAACTGTTCCAGTTCCTCGGGGTAACGGCAGGCAGCGATGAAAATGCCGTTTCCGAAGTGAAATTCAGGATGTATGAAGGGTCGGTAAAGCTGAGGTAAAATTTGTTTGTACCCTATTGGACAGGTTCTCCTGTGGAAATATTCAGCCTGATGATGTTGATGGCGCAGTCAACCCTGGCTTTCAGGAGATTTACGCGGCTTTCCTCAAGAGCGGTTTCGGAGTCAAGCAGGTCGAGGTTTGTGATGGCCCCTGTTTTGAATGAGACTTCTGCAAGTTCAAGCGCCTCTTTTGCCTGTTTGACCTGTAGCAGGCTTTGGTCAATTTTTTTCAGCGATGCCTGCAGGTTTGTCTCATTCTGGTAAACTTCAATTGAAATATCACGTGAGGCCTGGTCAATGTCGTTCCTGGCCATGCTGATGCGGGAACTGGCCATCCTTAAAGAGGAACGCCGGCGGGTTGCATCGAAGATGGTTAGGTTCAGACCGACACCTGCAACATAGTTAGCCGTAAATTTATTAAGGTCGGGGAAATAACCGTTTTTATAACCTCCATCGGCAAAAAGGCTGATCGTAGGGTTGTCCATAGCCTTCACCGACCTTAATTGAAGTTCTGCATGTTTCTCATGCAAACGGGCCATAGTCATCTCATACCGGTTTTCGAGCGCAGAGACGATCAGGGAATCCATGGTGATTTCCGGATGGGAAACAACCAAATCCCCCTTCACCTTTACAGGTGTCGCTACCGGGCGCCCGAGCAAAGAGTTGAGCATGGCCTGCTGGGTTTGCCTTGCGGCCTCCAGGTCTACTTTTTGGTTTTCTGCGCCGGATAAACGTACCTGGGTGGCGAGAATTTCGTATTTTGTTGCGGATCCTGTCTGTTCCTTCCGGGTCAAAAAATCAATATGCTGCTGCAGGGTCGCTATCTGTGTTTCCTTGATCCTGATGGCCTCCTGCAGGTAAATCAGCGAATAAAAACTCACGGAGGTCATTAGCGTAAGGTGTTCCCTGACAACTTCGACATTCTTTTCAGCAAGATCCCTGTTCGATTTTTCCACCTGGACATTGCGTGTGGTTTTTCCAAAATCATAGATATTTTCACGTGCATTCAGGGTCGCATTGTAGTTGTTGTTCGGGGCCATGACGAAATGGCCAAGATTCGGGATTGTCAGTTCCGGGACCGGGCCGAGACGGGCGTATCCTGCGTTGGCCGATATATTGGGGTAATATCCCGATTTTGCCATTTCGACACCCGCTTCCGCTGCCAGGATCGCCTCCCTGGCATTTGAAATGGAGGGATATGAAGTCAATACCTGTTTCAATATAAAAGAAAGGTTTAGGGAATCGTTGCCCCCGGGTGAGGGAGCCTGTGGCCTGGGCATACCGGCGGCATAAAAACCAAAACCGGTGAAAAACAAACAAGCCAGGCAGGAAATCACGTTCTTAACTTTCATATTTTTTGGTTCTTCTTATTTATTCTCAAAAAGAAAACGGGAATGGCACTGATCAGCGTAATGACGGCTGCAATCAGGAAGTCATCGCTTATGGCCTGGACAAAGGCCTGCCGGCCGATATGCGAGAGGAGGAGTATTTTCCCCTGCTGTGCAGCCCCGGAAATGGTGCTGCCTGCGTTGTGAACAGCAAAATAACCGATATTGGCCATAACCCCTTTAAACACGGGTGAATTCGGGTCAAGGGATTCACTGTAGATTTGTGAATGGTAAATTACCCGCGTCGTCAGGAGTGTGGAAAGCAGCGCTACGCCAAAGCTGCCGCCAATCTGCCGGAG